>CANQZF010000024.1 GCA_947628265.1 uncultured Oscillospiraceae bacterium | reverse complement strand
CCGTCCGCTACAAGGAGGCCCAGACCGCCATCGACGTGGGCAAGGTCTTTGACACGGAGAAGTCCGTCATCAACTACGAGAGCCTCGGCATCGGGCGGCTCATCTATCAGCTTCCCACCACCATGTGCGAGATGTTCTTAAACGAGGTCTTCAAGAAAAACCCCATCGACTCTCTGGATGAGGAGACCCTGGGGATCATCACGGAGTTCTTCGACAACAACCTGAATATCTCCGAGACCAGCCGGAAGCTCTTTGTCCACCGCAACACCCTGGTGTACCGCCTGGGCAAGATCAAGAAGCTCACCGGCCTCGACCTTCGGGAGTTCGACCAGGCCATCGTCTTCAAGGTGGCCCTGATGGTCAAGAAATACTTAGACTCCCAGGGCATCCATCTGGCATAAAGAAAACGAGGTTTAGCATCCATATGGTTCAATTTATCGACGTATTCAAGTCATATGAGAACGGCACCAAGGCACTCCGGGGCGTGAGCTTCAAGATTCAGGACGGGGAATTCGCCTTCCTCGTGGGGCCCTCCGGCTCCGGGAAGACCACCATCATCAAGCTCCTCACCGGGGAGATCGCCCCCACCGACGGGAAGGTGCTGGTCAACGACTATGATTTGAGCAACATCCGCTTTTCCAAGATGCCCTACATGCGCCGGACCCTGGGCGTCGTCTTTCAGGACTACCGGCTCATCGAGGACAAAACGGTCTATGAGAACGTGGCCTTCGCCATGCGGGTCATCGGCGCCTCCGCCAAGGAGATCCGCCGCCGGGTCCCCTATGTGCTGGAGCTGGTGGGCCTGGACACCCGCAGCCGCCGCCACCCCCAGGAGCTCTCCGGCGGCGAGCAGCAGCGCGTGGCCATCGCCAGAGCCTTAGTCAACAACCCCCGGCTCATCATCGCCGACGAGCCCACCGGGAACCTGGACCCCGCCAGGAGCCTGGAGATCATGATGCTCCTCCAGAAGATAAACGAGCTGGGGACCACCGTCTTGGTGGTCACCCACGAAAAGGAGCTGGTGGAGAGCTTCTCAAAGCGCGTCATCGCCATCGACGGCGGCAAGATCATCAGTGACGGAATGGGCGGGTACTACAACTATGAAAGGTAATCGGTTCTTTTACTATATACGCGAGGGAATAAACAGCATCTTCAACCACGGCTTTATGTCCTTCGCCTCCGTGTGCATCATCGTGGCGTGCCTCATCATCATGGGCAGCTTTACGCTCCTGGCCCTCAACGTGGACGCTATCATCGACACCATGGAGAGCCAGAATGAGATTTTGGCCCTTGTCAACGATAGCTTTTCGGAGGACCAGGCCCGGGCCATCGGGCCCCTCATCGAGGCCATCCCCAACGTCTCCAGGGCGGTCTACGTCAGCCGCGACGAGGCGTGGGAGGACTTCCTCGATACCTACGACAACTCCAGCCGCTTCGAGGGGCTGGACTCCGACATCATCCCCGACAGATATGAGGTGTTTCTCGACGACATATCCCTCATGGCCCAGACCCAGAAGGACATCGCCGAGGTCGCCGGCGTCACCGACGTCATGGCGCCGCTTTCCATCATGCGGGGCTTTGTGCGCATCCGGAACATCGTGACCATCATCTCCATCATCCTCGTGGCCATGCTCTTCCTCATTTCCCTCTTCATCATGTCCAACACCATCAAGCTCACCACCTTTGAACGCCGGGACGAGATCGCCATCATGAAGATGGTGGGGGCCACCAGCCTCTTTATCCGCTGGCCCTTTGTGGTGCAGGGGCTCATTCTGGGCCTCATCGGCTCGCTGGTCAGCTTCCTTCTGGAGTGGGGCGTCTATCAGGTGGTGGTGGAGCGGATCATTTCAAACTCCGGCTTCGCGTTTATGACCTTTTTGCCCTTCTCGGAGGTGGCCCTGCCGCTTCTGGCGGCCTTCGCCGCGGTGGGGCTGGGCGTGGGCACCATCGGGAGCCTCCTTGCCATTCGGAACTATTTGAAAGTGTAACTTTCGGGGAGTAAAATGAAAAACAGCACACAAAAACTGATCGTTCGGATCATCGCCGTGATCCTCGCCATCCTCCTGGCCGGCTCCGTCTTCGTGACGGTCCTGTCCGCCACGGCCGGCGCCACCTCCGCTATGGAGGGGGAGCTGGGCGAGCTGAAGGACGACCTTGTGGCCCTACAGCAGCAGATCAAGGACATCACCGCCCAGATAAACTCCCTGGAGTTTGACCGGGCCTCCGCCCTGGCCCAGAAGAAGGTCCTGGACGACAGGATCAATCTGAACCTCCTGATGATCGACAACCTGAACACCCAGATCGAGGAGTACGGACGGCTCATCGTGGAGAAGGAGGACGAGGTCCAGGAGTGCACCGCCCGGGAGGAGGAGCAGTGGGAGAAGTATAAGGTCCGCGTCCGGGCCATGGAGATCAACGGCTCCATCTCCTACTACGCCATTCTCTTCGGGGCCCGGGATTTCTCCGACCTTCTCTCCCGCATCGACATCGTAAGCTCCATCGTGGACTACGACGAGGCCCTCTATGACAAGCTGGTCCAGGCCCGGGAGGAGACCCAAGAGGCCAAAGCCGAGCTGGAGGACACCAAGACCCAGGCCGAGGCCAGCCGTCAGGAGCTGGAGGCCACCCAGGTGGAGCTGGAGGAGCTTCAGGCCCAGGCGGAGGAGTTCATCAAGCAGGTCCAGGCGGACATTGACGCCGCCAAGGGCCTCTACTCCCAGATGGAGGGCCGCGAGGACAGCATCCGCTCCGAGATCGCAAGGCTGGAGGAGGAGATCCGCCGCGCCAACGCCACCGAGGTTGGCACCGGCACCTTCCGGTGGCCCGTGGCGTCCAACTACATCACCTCCGGCTTTGGCTACCGCAACACCGGCATCCCCGGCGCGTCCACCTACCACCCCGGCTTTGACATCGCCGCCAACTACGGCACGCCCATCTACGCCGCCGACTCCGGGACGGTGCTGATCTCCGCCTATGACGAGTACGGCTACGGCAACTACGTCACCATCAGCCACGGCAACGGCTACACCACCACCTACGGCCACATGAGCCAGCGGGCGGTGAGCAGCGGCACCGTGGTGGCCAAGGGCCAGCTCATCGGCTACGTGGGCTCCACCGGCATCTCCAGCGGCCCGCATCTCCACTTCGAGATCCGCGAGAACGGCGTCGCCGTCACCCCCCTCAAATTTTTCGACGCCTCCAATTTCCAGGGGGATTATAAATAAAGCTGACTTTCGAGCCCCGCGAAGCGGGGCTCGAAATGCCAATTAGGTACGTGCGTAAAAAATCCCTGAAATCTACGGAATTCAGGGATTTTTTCCTGCTGTCGCCCTGCGCGCGCCGCAAGCGGCACACTTGTGCGACAAAAGGGATTTTTTGCGAGGCAAAGCCCCGCAAAAAATATTGAATTAGGGGGCCCGTATCGCATACGCCTCCCTGCAAACGCAAAAAACCAAAAATTCGCCGTAGGGGTCGCCTCTCTTGGCGACCCGTCCCGGATAAAATCCCAATTTTCAATCAACGGAAAAACGTCCGATTTTGCCGTACGGGCCGCCGCCCACGGCGGCCCAAAACGTTGGGAAATTGGGCGGTTGCAGTAAAACGGGGGACGGTGCGTTACGGGGGACGGGCCGCCAAGAGAGGCGGCCCCTACGAGGACCTTATGCGTTGATTGGAGGTACGGATATAAATCAAGGATGACCACATCGGCCCAAAACGTTGGGAAATTGGGCGGTTGCGATAAAACGGGGGATGGTGCGTTACGGGGGACGGGCCGGCACGGTGCACCCAAGGGCATTCCCGCGGGTCTCGGCCCCTACATCACGCTATGCGCTGATTGGGGGCACGGATATAAATCGGGGATGGGCCGCCGTGGGCGGCGGCCCGTACGGCGTATTTTTCGGGTGTTGCAATAATCGGAACGTTGAATTGAAACGCACAACGTTCCGTAGGGTCGGCCGCCCACGGCCGACCGGTCCCCCGGTACGCATACACATTCGACAAAACGCTGAAACACACAACTTCACCGTAAGGGCCGGATGACCGAAGGGAATGCCCTTGGGTGCACCGTGCCGGCCCGTCCCTCGATGAGCGATTGCTTTAGTGAGAAGTATAGCCTCTAAATCCCGCCGTAGGGGTCGCCGTCCCCGGCGACCCGTCCTTCGGATCACATCTCACCCTCAAATTAACGTGCCATCCTCGAAAAAGGTATTCGCCGCAATATTTTGCGGCGAATGATTTAATATGCGGCGTAACCGCAAACATTTTTTCGGGACGGGCGGGAAAACCGGGAGGCGGTCGGCCGTGGGCGGCCGACCCTACGAGGACGTTGTGTGTTGATTTGTGGCCCGGATGAGAATTGAGGGACGGGCCGCCAAGAGAGGCGGCCCCTACGACGTATATTTTGGGCGGCGCAATAACCGGAACATTTGATATAAACGTGAAAATCTGCCGTAGGGGCCGATGACCACATCGGCCCGTTCCTTGGTTTACCTCTCAACTTCAAATAACCGCGCCATCCCCGAAAAAGGTATTCGCCGCAAAATTTTGCGGCGAATGATTTTATATGCGGCGAAGCCGCAAACCTTTTTCAGGGCGGGCGTGGGAAATCGGGGGACATGCCGGCACGGTGTCCGGCCCCTACGAGGACCTTATGCGTTGATTGGAGGTACGGATATAAATCGGGGATGGGCCGCCGGGGGCGGCGGCCCGTACGGCGTATTTTTCGGTTGGTGCGATAATCGGGGCATTTGATTTTAACGCGAAAACATGCCGTAGGGGCCGCCACTCTTGGCGGCCCGTACAGCGAAAATACAATGCGTGGCGAAGCCGCGCCTTTTTTACTCCGCCGCTTTCAGGGCCTCCGCCGGGTTGATGCGGGTGAGGCGGGTGTACATGAAGGCGTCTACCAGGAGGGAGAAGAGGAACGTGAGGGCGAGGCTCCAGAGGTAGCTGGGCAGGAGGATGCGGGGGGTGAAGTGGATGATGTCGAGGTCGATGCAGGAGATGACGTAGGCGTTGAGGGCGATGCCCATGGGTACCCCCGCCGCCGCGCCCAGGACCGTCAGCAGCAAATTCTCCCGGAGGACGTAGAGCGCTGACTCCAGATTATAAAATCCCAGCACCTTCACGGTGGCAAGCTCCCGGAGGCGCTCCTGGATGTTGATGTTGGTGAGGTTGTAGATGACCACGAAGGCCAGGGCGGCGGCGCAGATGACGGTGAGGAGCACGATGTAGATGAGGCTCTCCATCATGTTCCCGATGCGCTCCCGAAGATCGAGGCTGGCGGAGGCCGTCAGCACCCCGTCCCGCGCCAGGATGGACGCCAGGGCCCGCCCGGTGTCCACGCCGTCCATTTTCAGCACCAGGGCGTAGTTGATGTCGGGGTCGCCCTGGGCGGGGTAGGTGTCCTGGCTCACGTAGACGGTGTTGTAGATGTAGTTGTCGTAGACGCCGGAGACGGTGAGGGCCACGGCCGGCCCCTCCTCCGGACGGATTTCAAAGGTGTCGCCAACCTGAAGGCCTAAGTCGTCCGCAAGGCCGGAGTTTATAAGGGCCTCGCCCTGTCCGGGGAAGGGCAGGGGAGTGGAGCTGTGGTGGAAGCTCATGAAATCGGCGATGCGCCGGACCCCGTCGGCGTCCACGGCGGAGATCTGGACCTCCTTCTCCGCCCTGTCCGCTGCGGCGGTGACGGTGGACTGGTGGAGGAACAGGGCCTCCCTGGACACATCGGCGGTGTCGGCCATGAATTCCTCCCGCTCCGCCTCCGTCAGATGCCCGGAGAAGGTGACGGAGAAGTCGTAGAGGCTCACCTCCGTGAACTGGTAGTCCACCACGTTCTTGATGGAGTCGTTGATCCCCATGCCGGTGAGCATCAGCGCCGTGCACCCCGCCACGCCCAAGATCATCATCAGGACCCGGGACTTGTAGCGGAAGATGTTGCGCACCGTGACCTTCCAGAGGAAGCTCAGACGGTTCCAGATGAACGGGACGCGCTCCAAAATCACCCGCTTGCCGGACTTGGGGGGCTTGGGGCGGATGACGTTGGCGGGGACGTCGTTTATCTCCTTGCGGCAGGAGACGTACGTCACTAAGAGCATGGCCGCCAGATACGCCGCGAACGTCACCGCCGAGAGGGGGAGGTCAAAGTAATATTCGATCTTCCCGGAAAAGCCGTACATGATGTCGTAGGCCTGCCACACCACCCAGGGGATGACCCGGGAGCCCAGGAGGATCCCGACGGTACACCCCAAAACCGTGGCGGAGCCGGAGTAGAAGAGGAATTTCGCCATGACCCGCATGGGGGAGTAGCCCAGGGCCATGAGCACCCCCAGTTGGGAGCGCTGCTCCTCCACCATCCGGGAGACGGTGGTGACACAGATGAGCGCCGCCACCAGGAAGAAAAAGAGGGGGAACACGGAGGAGATGGACTTGACGATGGAGGTGTCGGACTCAAAGCAGGAGTAGCCCAGATTTCCCCACCGGCCCAGAAGATAGGCGTCCGGGTATTCGATGTCGTCTATCTCCCTCCGGGCGTCCTCCAGCTCCGCTCTGGCGTCTTCAAGCTCGGCCTCGGCGTCGGCAAACTCCCGGTCCGCCTCGGCTTTGGCGTCCTCGTACTCCGCAAGGCCGTCCTCGTACTCCGAAAGCCCGTCGGCGTATTCCTTTTCCGCGTCGGCAAGCTCGGTCTCGGCGTCCTGGAGCTCCTTTTTCCCGTCGTTAAATTTTTGAAGGCCGTCCTCATACTCCCGAAGGCCGTCCTCGTATTCCTTGAGGCCCCGGTCATACTCCGCCTGGGCCTCCACAAGCTGGTCGCTGGCCTCCTGAAGCTCCTTTTCGGCGTCGGCGATGGAGGTATTGAACTCCTCTAAGCCCCGCTCATACTCCTCAAGGCCGCTCTGGTACTCCGCCCAGCCGTCGTCCAGCTCCTGCCGGCCCGCGTCCAGCTGGCGCTTGGCGGAACTCAGCTGCGCCTTGGTGGCGGCGAGGGTCTTTTCCGCCGCCTCCAGCTCCTCCCGGCCCGCGTCGATCTTCGCCTTGCCCTCCGCGAGGGTTTTCTCGCCCGCCTGGATGGTGGCCACGATCTCCTCCGCCGTGCGGGTGTCGTGCAACAACTGCATACCCGTGTTAAGCGCGTTCAACGCTTGCGCGTCTCCCGCCATCAGCGCGTCGTAAAATGCGTCCACGTCGGCGTAAGGGGCCAGTGACGGCATATAGTCAATGATTTTCTGCAACCCTTCCCTGAGCTGCGCCTTGCCGCTCTCCAGGGCCGCCGCGCCCTCCTCGTACTCCTTTTCGGACTGCTCAAGCGCCGCCACGCCGTCCTCGTACTCGGCAAGGCCCCGGTAATACTGGTCCCGTCCGTCCTCGTAGAGGGCGAGGTTTTCCCTGTATTCCGCCTCGCCCGCGTCCAGCTCCCCCTCGGCCTCGTCCAGCTGGGCCTTGGCGTCACTGAGCTCCTGCTGGCCCTTGTAGCGCTCCTCCTGGAGTTGGGACACGCCCTTGTCGTACTCCTCCCAGCCCTCGTCGATCTGGCGCTTGGCGTCCTCAAGCTGGGCCTTGGCGTCGTCAAGCTCCCGCTTTGCGTCCCGGAGGGTCTTTTCGTTTTCCGCAAGCTCCGCCTTCCCGTCCGCAAGCTCCCGCTTGCCGTCCTCGATTTTCGCGGCGGCGTCCTCCAGCTCCGCTTTGGCGTCCTGGAGCTCCTGCCACGCGTCGTCAAGCTCCCTCTCGGCATCCGCCCGCTTGTCTAAATACTCCTGATAGGCGTCGTCATACTCCTCCTGCCCCTCCCGGAGCTCCGCCTCGGCATCCGAAACGATGCTGTTGTACCGGGCCTCGGCCCGCGCGTCCGCAAGGTCCGTGAGATGGGGCTCCAGGGCCTCGCTGCGGTCGTCGTACTTGGCGGTGTAGGCCCCCGGCATATCCGTACAGCGCATATAGACGGTGGTGTAGTAGTCCGTGTCGAAGCAGTCCATGGGGACGTAGCAGAAGCTTGTCACCGTGCCGGAGCCAATGGAGGCGCTGCCCCGCTCGAAGTTGAGGTAGAGGGGGGAGGTGACGATGCCCGTGACCGTCAGCTCCCGGACGGTGAATTTGTCCAGGGTGTCCTGGTCATTGCCCTCGGTGATGACCACCTTGTCCCCCAATGAGAGATTGCTCCAGGAGTCCGCAAGGCACTCGTCCGGCGCCTCCGGCAGCCGCCCCTCCAGAAGGTCCGGGACGTTCACGCGCTCCGGCAGGGAGTGGAAGGCGTAGACGATCTCCGTCTCCCCGTCCAGCGTCACCAGGGCGTCCAGCTCAAAGCTCCCCTCGGCGTCCAGAACGTCGGGGTCGGCGAGGATGGCCTCCACGTCCTCTTCCGTCAGCCCCAAAGTGGTGGAGACGGAGTAGTCGTAAAAGCGGGTCTTTTCGAGATATGTATCCGCCGTGGCGGTCATGGCCTTCTGGGAGACCCGCAGACCCACGAAAAATCCGCTCCCCAGGACGATGATGGCGAGGATCGCCAAAAACCGCCCCGGCGAGCGCAGAATTTCACGGTAGGTGTTTTTAGATAGAGGCGTCATATGCCCTCCAAACGGTTACCATTCGATCTGACTGATGGGTGTGGGGTTGGGGTTGAGCTTCATATCCCTTGCCGAGCCGTTGCGGACGGTGATGACCCGGTCGGCCATGGCGGTGAGGGCGGAGTTGTGGGTGATGATGATCACCGTCATGCCGGACTTGCGGCTGGTGTCCTCCAGAAGCTGCAAGATCTGCTTGCCGGTGTTGTAGTCCAGCGCCCCGGTGGGCTCGTCGCAGAGAAGGAGCTTGGGATTTTTGGCCAAAGCCCTGGCGATGGCGACCCTTTGCTGTTCGCCGCCGGAGAGCTGGGAGGGGAAGTTGCGCAGCCGCTCCCCCAGGCCCACGGCTTTGAGGGTCTCGTCGGCGTCCAGGGGGTCGGGGCAAATCTGGGCCGCCAGCTCCACGTTCTCCAGGGCCGTCAAATTCTCAATGAGGTTATAAAACTGGAAAACGAAGCCCACGTCCCGGCGGCGGTAGGTGATGAGCCGCTTGGGGGAGTAGGCGGAGATCTCCTCCCCATCCAAAGTGATCCTCCCGGAGGTCAGACTGTCCATGCCCCCCAGAATATTGAGGAGCGTGGTCTTTCCCGCGCCGGAGGGGCCCACGATGACGCAGATCTCCCCCTTTTCCACGGTGAAGCTCATGTCCCGCAGGGCCTCGATCTCCACTTCCCCGGTCTTATAGACCTTTTTCACGTTTTCAAACTCGATATAGGCCACGGCGGAACCCTCTTTCTTTTTCATATTCCTATTATAATGCGACAACATTATTTCTGTGTGAACATTCGGTTAAAAATTACTTGCAAAAGTTGGCGGGTTGATTTATTGTATTTAGTATAAAAATAGTATGGAGGCGCTTCAAATGATCTTTACAATCGAACGGGTTTCTTCCATCGCCATCGCCCTTCTGGCCTTCGTGGGCATCTTCATGCAGGCCGGCTTCCACAAGGGGAAGTACTATCTGGGGACCTTCTCCTATTACACGAATTTGTCAAACCTCTTCACCGGCGTCTATCAGCTCATCATCTTCATCGGGGGCTTTGTGGGCGGAGCGTTTTACGCCGGCGTCACCGGGGCGGCCCTTCGCTACTCCCTGACGCTGATGATCTGGGTGACCCACCTCATCTACCACTTCCTTCTGGTGCCGGACTTCAAAAAGCGCAAGGGGCCGGAGTTCGCCTCCGAGTGGCGGACCTTCAAAAACCTGGATGTCCACTACGTGGTGCCGCTGCTGGCGCTTCTCCAGTGGCTCGTCTGCGCCGATAAGGCCGTGCCCCTTTGGGCCACGGCGGCGTGGCTTTTGATCCCTCTTGCGTACCTTGCCTTCGCCATGATCAGGGCCTGGATTTTGGGGCCGGAGCCCAAGAGCGGCGTCTACCGCTACCCCTACGCCTTCATGGACCTGGACGAGCAGGGGATAAAGAGCTGGACAAAGAATATCCTCATGGCCCTCGGCTTCTACATAGTCCTGGGCTTCGTCCTCTACGGGGTGTCCTGGCTTTTCAGAATTTGAGAGGTGCCGCATGAAGATCGGTAAGGTTTCCTTAAAATCCCTTATCTACATCATCGTGGGCAATCTGGGGCTGGCTGTGGCCCTGGACTGCTTCTTCACGCCCAATGAGATCGCCGCCGGGGGCTTCGGGGGCGTGGGCATCATCGTAAATTACCTGCTGCCAAAGGTGAGCGTGGGCGCGGTGGTGTTCCTCATCTCCATCCCGGTGTTCGTCTGGTCGTGGTTTAAGCAGGGGGCGGCCTATACCTTCTCGGCGCTTCTCTCCACCGTGGCCTTTTCGGTGTTCGCGGACCTCCTCTCGTTCCTCCCGTGCCTTACGGAAAATAAGCTCCTGGCCTGCATCTGTGGCGGGGCCATCTACGGCGCGGCCGGGGCGGTGCTGGTCCGGGGCTATGTGGCCGGCAGCGGCACGGACCTTCTGGCGAGGCTCCTGGTGACAAAATTCCGGAACGTCTCCCTGGGCACCATGGTGCTCATCTGCGACGGCGTGGTGGTGGCCGCCTCCGTCCTGGCCTTCGGGGATATTGAGTCCGGCATCTACGCCGCCGGGGCCATCGCCGTGTGCTCCTTCACCATGGATAAATTCATCCACGGCTTCAACAAGGCCGTGGTGTTCCAGGTCATCACCCCCGACAGCGACGCCAGCGAGCGCCTTGCCAGGGTCATCATGGAGAAGCTGGACCGGGGCGTCACCCTCATCCCCGCCGTGGGCATGTACCAGCGCAGCGACAGGAACATGCTGATGATCGCCGTCAGCCCCAAGCAGGTCTATGAGGTCAAGGACCTCATCCACACCTGCGCCCCCGGCTCCTTCGCCGTCATGCTCCACGCCAACGAGGTCATCGGCGAGGGCTTCAAGGGCCTGGACCCCACCGTGCCCATGAAAAATATAAGCGAGGACCAGAGGATCTGAAAGAGCGCGGCGCGGGGGCGCTTTTGCCCTGCGCGCGGTATGGCTTGACGGGAGGCGTCGTTATGGTTTTGGTTTACATAATTCTTGGGTTGGCCGGACTTTTCCTGCTTTTGGAGTTTATCCTCTATCTCCTGGCCTTCCAGGGGCGGACAAACGCGGATTTTACAAAGCACAACTTCTTTTTTAAGCCGGAGCTGCGGCCCTACGCGGACCTCATCCTCTCGGGAAAGCGCTACTGCGTGGAGACGCCCCACGAGGACGTGACCATCAAGGGCAGGGACGGCGTGCGCCTTTTCGGGCGGTTTTACGACGCCCCAAATAGGCGGGGCATTGTCCTCATGATGCACGGCTACCGCTCCATGGCGGAGAACGACTTCTCCTGCTCCTCCGAGTTCGTCCACTCCCAGGGCTTCGCCATGCTCCTGGCGGATGAGCGGGCCCACGGCAAAAGCGGCGGGATGGTCATGACCTTCGGCGTCCGGGAGCGCTGGGACGCGCTGGAGTGGGTCCGGTATCTGGAAGAGCGCTTCCCCGGGGAGAAGATCCTTTTAGAGGGCCTCAGCATGGGGGCCTCCACCGTGGTGATGGCGGCGGGGGAGGAGCTGCCGGAGTGCGTGGCGGGGGTCATCGCCGACTGCGGGTACACCTCGCCCCGGGAGATCATTTCCTGCGTCATCAAAAGCGCCCATCTGCCGGTGAAGATCTTCTACCCCCTGGTGCGCCTGGCGGGGCGGATGTTCGGCGGCTTTGACTGCGAGGAATGCTCCGCCCGGGAGGCGGCCAAAAGGGCCACGCTCCCGGCCCTCTTCATCCACGGGGAGGCCGACGACTTCGTACCCTGCTCCATGGGCCGGGAAAATTACGAGGCCTGGGCCGGTCCCAAGACCCTCGTCACCGTCCCCGGGGCGAAGCACGGCCTCAGCTACGTGGTGGATATGCCAAAATGCCAGGCGGCGCTGGTGGAATTTGCGGACCGGGTGCTCATGTGACAGGAAATTTTATTTTATTTCGCTTGTACTCTTGACGAAATTCCAAGATTGATGTAAAATATTATGTAAATTGGGTGCGCTGTGCGCACCGGTTGCATTGAGCTTATACGGAGGGGATAAAAGTGGGACTTATACCTCAGACAAAATGTTCCAGATGCGACAGAACTTATTCGGGGCTGCGCAGCCGCTGCCCCTACTGCGGCGCGCATCGCGGCAGACGCGGCAAGCGCGTTTCCGACGGGAATAACGCCACATGGAAGCTGATCATCGGCATTCTCCTCATTGTGGTGCTCATCACCGCCGTGGTGGTCATCCTGGTCACCGGCGCCAACGAGAAGACGCCGCCTGACGGAAACCCCAGCGGCTCCGGCACCCCCTCCATTGATCATGAACAGGGCAAAAATCCCACCGGCGACCCCACCGACAACTCGGACGACAACACCCCCAGGATCAGCGTCACGAACCCGGACGGCACCCCCGTCACCAGCCTCACGCTGAAGGTGGGCGGCACCGCCGATCTCACCGCCGTGGTCACCCCCGACACCGTCACCGCCGCCCCCACCTGGACCAGCAGCGACCCCGCCATCGTCACCGTCGCCCCGTCCAGCGACACCAGCGATGTTTACAAGGTCACCGGCGTCGCCAAGGGCACCGTCACCGTCACCGTCACTGTGGAAGACGCGAAGTACGAGTTCACCGTCACGGTGGAGGAGGACACCAGCTCCCCCACGGCCACCGCTGTGGTGGTCAGGACCCAGTACGGCTCCGTCCTCGATGACCTCACCCTGCGGCTGGGCGAGCAGCTGGAGCTCACGGTGGAGCTTACGCCCTCCACCTGCAAATCCACCCCCCAATGGACCAACGACCACGAGGAGGCGTGCCAGCTTGTGCTGTTGGACGAGACGGGTATGCGGGTCCGTATCACCGGCATGGGTGACTTCGGTCCCCCCGCCGTCATCACCTGCACCGTGGACGGCATCGAATTCAAGATAACCGTCCACACCAACAACGTCCCCTTTAACGGATAACACGTTTTTGCGCTCCCCTCTCCCATCGGAGAGGGGAGATTTTTTGCGCGGACGGGGAAAATCAGAAGGTTTTTTCAAAAAAATCAAATAACCATTTGACAAGAGCCGAAAGATGTGGTAATATCGTTAAGCCGTGTTGAGAGGAGACGCGGGTGTAGCACAACGGCTAGTGCACCAGCCTTCCAAGCTGGGGACGTGGGTTCGATTCCCATCA
>CANQZF010000023.1 GCA_947628265.1 uncultured Oscillospiraceae bacterium | reverse complement strand
TAACCGGCGCCGTTCAGCTCCACCTTGGTATCTTTAAGCATATCGCCCCAGACCACTTTCTGGCCCACGGCGAAGATGACCCGGTCGCACTCCACGGTCACGGTCTCGCTCTCGTCGTACTTCGGGGCGAAGCGGCCGCCGCCCTCGTAAACGCTGAGGCACTTTTTGAAGACAATACCGGCGATCTTGCCGTCCTCGGTGAGGACCTCCACGGGTCCCCAGCCGTTCTTGATGTCGATGCCGTCGTCCTTGGCGTCCTGGACCTCCTCGTTGGAGGCGGGCATCTCCTTGGGTCCCTCCAGGCACACCATGGTGACGCTCTTGGCGCCGGAGCGGGCGCTGACGCGGGCGGCGTCCACCGCCACGTTGCCGCCGCCCACCACCACCACGCGGCCGGCGTAGGGCCTGTCGCCGCAGTTGGCGTCCTTGAGATAATCGATGGCGGTGAGGCACTCCGGGGCGTCCTCCCCGGGGACACCGGGCTTTTTCCCGGCGGAGCAGCCGATGGCAATGTAGAAGGCCTTATAGCCCTGCTCCCGGAGCTCAGGGATGGTGACGTCCTTCCCCACCTCAACGCCGGTTTTGATCTCCACGCCAAGCTCCCGGATGACGTCGATCTCGGCGGCCACCAGGTCCTTTTCCAGCTTGTAGGAGGGGATGCCGTATTGGAGCATACCGCCGGGCAGCGGGTTTTTCTCAAAGACCGTGGGCTTGTAGCCGGTCTCCGCCAGGTAGTAGGCCGCCGACAGTCCGGCGGGGCCGCCGCCGATGATGGCGATCTTGTCGTCGAAGTGGTCCATGTGGATGCTGGCAGGGATGACGACCTCCGGCACATAGCGGGTCTCGGCCTTCAGGTCCTGCTCCGCGATAAAGCGCTTCACGGAGTCGATGGCCACGGCCTGGTCGATGGTGCCCCGGGTACAGGCGTCCTCGCACCGGCGGTTGCAGACGTGGCCGCAGACGGCGGGGAACGGGTTCTGCCTTTTAATGAGGGCCAGGGCCTCCCGGTATCTGCCCTGGGCGGCCATCTTGAGGTAGCCCTGGACGGCGATATGGGCGGGACAGGCGGTTTTGCAGGGGGCGGTGCCCGTCTCGTGGCAGTTGATACGGTTGTGGTCCCTATACTCGGGGTCCCACTTGTCCTTGCCCCATTTGGTGTCCGCCGGGTCCCCGATGCGGGGGTATTCGATCTCATGCCCCTCTTTGTCGCAGAGCTTCTGCCCCAGCTTCAGCGCCCCGGCGGGGCACTTCTCCACGCACCGGCCGCAGGCCACGCAGTTTTCCTTGTTGACGTGGGCCACATAGGCCGAGCGGGACAGGTTCGGGGTGTTGAACAGCTGGGAGGTCCGCAGGGCGTTGCAGATCTGGACATTGCAGTTGCAGATGGCGAAGATCTTATTCTCGCCGTCGATGTTGGTGACCTGGTGGACAAAGCCGTTGTCCTCGGCCCGCTTCAAAATGGCCAGGGCCTCGTCCACGGTGATGTCCCGGCCCTTTCCCGTCTCCCGGCAGTAGTCGGCGAAGTCGCCAAGGCCGATGCACCAGCCGTACTGGTCGTCGGCGCAGCCGTCCCCCAGGACCTTCCGGGAGGCGCGGCAGGAGCACTGGCCCACGCCGATGTGCCCCTCGTACTTTTTGAGCCAGTAGGAGATGTGCTCCAGGTCCACGGACTTATTCTCCATGGAGATGGCCTTCTCCACGGGGATGACGTGCATCCCGATGCCGCCGCCTCCGGGAGGCACCATCTGGGTGATGCCCGCTAAAGGTATGTAGGTCATGCGCTCAAAGAAGCTGGCCACGTCCGGGTGCTCCCGGAGGCGCGGATTATCCACGGGCAGGCCGTTTTCGTCGTGCTTTTCCTCCATGTTGAGCAGCTCCGCGATACCGGGGACGAAGATGGGCAGCATATACCGGCGCTGGGACTGGGGCGCGGTGCGGCCGTTGTGGTCGTAGTGGTCGCCGTAGTCGTACTCCAGAAGGCCCACATAGGCCATCTCCTCCAGGAGCTTTTGGAACGCCTCCCGCTTTTCCTCCGGCACCTCGCACAGCTTATAGAGCTCCTCCACGGTGTAGTGCTCCCGGAGCTTCATCTTAAGGGCCACATCGGCCATCTCATCGGTGATGAGCTCCGCGAGGCCCCAGTATTCCGGGTCCTCCACCTTGACGCCGCCCAGCTTGTGGGCCGCCACGTCGGTGATCTTCTTCCCCAGCTTGACGATCTTCTCACGGGCGGGCTTTTCCCCCTTGTGGTTGGCAGGCCAGTTTTCATAGACGCTTGTCATATCCATTTTTAAGTCCTCCCCTATCGTTGTTATTCTTTCCAGTTTTTTACTTGCTCCCGGAGCCAGTCGGCCCAGGCGTCCACGCCCTCCCCTGTCTTGGCGCAGACGGGAATGATCTTGGCGTTGGGGTTGCGCGTGAGGATGTTCTCCCGGCACTTCTCCATGTCAAAATCGAAGTACGGCAGGACGTCGATCTTGTTGATGAGCACCACATCGCAGACGGAGAACATCAGCGGGTACTTAAGGGGCTTGTCGTCCCCCTCCGGCACCGATAGGATCATGGCGTTTTTCGACGCTCCGGTGTCGAACTCCGCCGGGCACACCAGATTTCCCACGTTCTCCAGGATCGCAAGGTCCAGCTCCCCCGTCTCCAGCCCCTCCAAGCCCTGGGCGGTCATATCGGCGTCTAAGTGGCACATGCCGCCGGTGTGGAGCTGGATGGCCCGGGCCCCGGTTTTGGAGATGCGCGCCGCGTCCACGTCGGAGTCGATGTCCGCCTCCATGACGCCGATGCGCAGCTCCTCCCTCAAAAGCCCGATGGTCCTGGTGAGCAGGGTGGTCTTCCCCGCGCCGGGAGAGGACATGAGATTTAAAAGGAACAGCTTCTTTTCACGAAGCCTTTGCCGGAGCTCCTCCGCGCGCCTGTCGTTGTCGGCAAAGACGCTCCGCTTGACCTCAAGGACACGAAATTCCCCCATTGAGACACCCCCAAATGACATTTCTTGTACATCAGTATAGCTGTTTTTGTGGATTTTGTCAAACAAATCTCTGAGAAACCGAAAAATAATCTTGAATATGCACAATGAATGTGATAAAATTTATTCTTCGAGGGAAGGAGCGATCACCATGACAGAATTTGAGGCGCTGGAAAAACGAATTTCCGTCAGGGCCTATGAGAAAAAGCCCGTCCCTCCTGAGATAGTGGCGGAGCTTAGGGAGACCATGGAGGAAGCAAATCGCGCGGCGGGGCTTCATTTTCAGCTCGTGGACACCAACACGTCCCAAAAACCGGCGGTGAAGCTTACTCCCGCCATGTTCTCCGGGGAGGTCTACACCTGCGCCCTCTTAGTGGGACCTGAGGGCGAGATTGGCGGCGAGATGGTGGGGTATTTCAGTGAAAAGCTGATCCTCCGGGCGGTTGCCCTGGGGCTTGGGACCTGCTGGGTGGCGGGGACCTATGACCGCAAATCCGTGAGCCCGGAGATTGGCGAGGACGAGAAGCTCTGGGGCGTCATCCCCATGGGGTTCGCGGCGGAAAAAACGCCGCTCCTCCAGCGGACCATCCGCTCCCGCATCCGGGCCAAGGACCGGAGAACGGAGGACTTTGTGGAGTCCGACTTCCCCTACACCTCCCTGCCCGCCTGGATCCGCGCCGGGGCGGAGGCGGTGAAGGCCGGCCCCTCGGCGGTGAACCAGCAGCCGGTGAACATCGTCTACAAGGACGGCCTCGTCACCATGCGGCTGTGGAAGGAAAAAAAGAATGAGATGATGTACAACGACCTGGGTATCGCCAAGTACCAGTTCCAGGTGGGCGCCGAGAACGCCGGCGTCCGGGGCTTCTGGAATTTCGGCGAGGACGGGGAGTTTATCACGGAATGAAGGCGGAGAGAGCATGACGATAACGTATAAGGTAAAAAACGGTATCTACGTGAACATGACCAACCGCTGTCCCTGCGCCTGCACCTTCTGCTTGAGGCAGAACGGTGACGGGGTCTACGGCTCGGACAGCCTGTGGCTGGAGCGGGAGCCCACGGTCAAGGAGGTCTGTGAAAGCATCGACGCCTGGGAGCTCGATCAGTATGATGAGCTGGTGTTCTGCGGCTACGGCGAGCCCACAGAGAGATTGGACGACCTTTTAAAAGTCGCGGCATACGTCAAATCCAGGTATAAGACTCCCATCCGTATCAACACAAACGGCCTTTCCGACCTCATAAACGGCCAGGAGACCGCCCCGGAGCTCCGGGGGCTCATCGACACCGTCTCCGTGAGCCTCAACGCCACGAATGCCCAGGACTATCTAAGGTTGTGCCGACCCAAATTCGGCATCGGCTCCTTCGACGCCATGCTGGCCTTCACCCGCGCCTGTACCGAGAGCGTCCCCCATGTGGTGATGACGGTGGTGGACGTGGTGACGAGCAAAGAGCAGCAGGAAAAGAGCCGGCTCCTGGCGGAGAGCCTTGGAGCGCGTCTGCGCGTGAGGGCGTTTGAGGGCTAATTTTTCTTCGGTTTTTGTCGAATTGTGTCGAAACTTGTTGTACGATTTTTCTGGAATTTTATCACATATTGTGTGATAATAAGTTCACCGCGAAAACGGCGAAAACAAAAGGAGGAACGTACAATGGCAGTAAGATTTGAAAAACTTTTTACACAGCCCTTTGGAGACGGGATCCTCTCCTATTATCTGACCGAGAGCGAGATCGCCACGGAGGAGGGCTCCTTCACCCGCTTCGGCGCGATGGTGGAAAAGTCCGACGGCGAGCGCGCCCAGGTCCTTGACATATACGCAGACCCCCAAAAGGCAAATTCGTTTATTCACGAGCTGTCCGACGGGCTCGTGACGCCGGCGACGCTTTTAGACATCGTCAGTGACCGGCTCTACGCCCAGGAATTCGCGCTAATTTGATGGAACCCCCGCGAAGGCTACGCTTCGCGGGGGTTCGCTATATCAGGGAGAAGCTGCGCCGCCCAGCTTTGAGGCGACGGTATCCATGAGCTCCTGCGGGGCCTCCCCGTCTGTGTCAAAGAACAATATCCGCCCGCCGTAGAAGAGCAGCCAGTGGTCCGTCGGCTCCCCCTGCCAATCCATCTGAAACGCTCTGTCGGCGTGCCAGGGGGCCGGGTCCGCCTCCAGGTAATGATCCCCGTCCAGCGTGCCGTCCTTCTCCAGGTCCCGCAAAATGAGATTGCGGAGGGGTTTGACCAGGAACGGGAGCTTTATCTCATAGAGGGTGTAGTTGAGGCAGTCCCCGGGGGACTCAAATTGGAGGACGGTCAGGCTGGTGACGAGCGGGCTTCCGTCCCGCCGGATGTTCTCCCGGTAGTCGGTCCCCTTGTAGAGGTCCGTGAAGGTCAGGGGCAGGTCCTCTGCGTCCTCCCGAAGGGCGCCGTCCATAGAACCGATGGCGGTGAAGAGCACCGTCGCCACCACCGCCACGGAAAGCACGGTGGCGGTCCCCAGGGTAGCCAGCATCGTCACGGTACTTGGCATTTTGAGGCGCATCATTCCCTTTCGGACAAGCCAGGTGATGAGACACGTCACCGCCAGCAGCACAAGCATAAAAAGCACTATAAACGCAGCGGGACGTCCCCCGTAGAGGAGCGAGCACACCGGGAGGGAGGCCAGCAGCAAAAGCGCCGCCGCCAGCATGGCGATCTGGAACTTCCGATGCCCCGCAGAAGGGGCGAGCGTCCCCGTCTCCCGCGCCGCCCTCCGGGCCCGGCGCAGCCAGAGGTAGTAGGCCGCCAGCTCCACAGCGCACATCACCAGCAGCAGGAGGTTTGCCGCCATACCGAATAGCTGCACCCCGTTGGCCAGAAACTTAAGCGTGGATTTGCCGATGACGCTTAAATCCAAGGTGGTAAATAAATTGAGTATCGACACGGCCAAAAGGAGGAAGAAAAACGGCAGATACATCCTTTTCGTCGCCCTGTGGATGCTCTCCACCTCCAGCGCCGGGTCCGTCTCGATGGGGATCGGGTCGTCGCTCTCGTTATAGAAGACCTGCATCTGGGCGTTGGTGGCGGCGAGCCGCCAGCCTGTGCGCTCACAGAAGTCGATAAACTCCCTCTGCGCCTCCCCCGGCTCCGGGTCGAAGGAGGAGGCTTTGGCGAAATAGGAGACGGCGAAGGTCCGCTTTCTGGGCTCCACCCGCCGGTAGACCCAGGTGGCCAGCGACGTCCCCTCCACAAGCCACCCGCGCTCCGCCATTTTGGTGAAGTGCCGCGTGTACGTGTCATAGTCATAGAGGGAATAAGGCAAAAGCTCCCGTTTTTTGTCCTTCATTTTATCTCCTCCCCGCCAAAATATTTCCTGTAATCCTCCGCCTGCCTTGTGAGGCGCTTATATTCCCGCTCCAAAAGCTCCGCGCCGGCCTTGGTGAGGATGTAGCTTCTCCGGCGGCCCTCCACCCTCGTCTCCCGGATGTACCCCTCCGTCAGGAACTGGTCCAGGAGCGTGTAGAGCGTGCCAGAGCCCACCGTGACCTCCCCGCCGGTGATGGCGGGGACCAGATCGAGTATGTCGATGCCGCACCGCTCCTCCCGGAGACAGAGGAGCGTGTAGAACATCTGCTCCGTCAATGTTTGCAGCTTTGCCCGGGGCATACGGTCACCTCCCAAACACGGTTTTGAGTATCATATTGCCGCCCCGATCCACACGGTGGCGGCAAACCATACAGCTGTGAGGCAGAAGGTCACCGCCCTATTGAGCCACGGGGAGGCTTTGGCGCGGCGGAGCCTTCCCATGAGGCCGTCCGCCCCGGCGAAGGCGGCGACGGCCAGGAGAAGCGCGGCGGACATCAGCCGCTCCGCGCCAACTCCAAAAACGGCTGCCCCCAGGCCCCACGCCAGGAGCGCGAAAAAGGCGGTCCACTGGAGCGCGCGCATGACCCCGGCGACCCGGGGATACCGGCCCCGCTCTCCCCGGAGCGCGGCCTTCAGGGACCGGGTATGCCAGATGAAATACGCCCCCAGCTCCAACGCGTAGTAGACGGCCACAAGCAGGGAAAGCCCTGCGCAAAACGCTGTAGACAGCCCGGAAAAGCCGCCAAACAGGCCCTGGGCCGTTCCGAAGAGCATATAGACGGCGCTGAGAAGGAGCATCACCGCCATGGGAACAGCGGTGCGCATGGCCGTAGCGTGGACGGCGGCAGTCTCCACCCAGGGGTCCGTCTCCACAGGGACGGCGCTCAGGTCTTCGCTATAAAATACCCGCATACGCTGATCGCCGGCGGCAAGGCGCCAGCCCGCGTGGACGCAAAGCTCCCCAAGCTCATCCTCCCCCGCCGTGAGTGCGGGGTCAAAGGGCGAGCCCGTGGGGAAATAGGAGACGTGGTAAGCGATTTTCCTGGGCTCCGCCCGGCGGTAGGTCCAGAAAAACGGCCCCAGCTTCTGAAGCCTCCAGCCCCTTTCGGCCATCTTCTCCAGATGGGCCGCTATCCCCGCCCCGTCAAAGGCGGGAAAGACCTCAAATTGACGCAGGGTGTCCTTCATAGGTGCTCCTCCTTTTCAGCTTTATCTCGATATTCGAGGTTTATGGGCCCATTATAATCTCGATATTCGAGATTGTCAAGCAAAAAAAATGCGCGCCGGACGAAAAACCGGCACGTCAGCTTGTCAAAAAACTCAAAATCAATATTTTTTCCGGCGACATGTGCGTCGGAAAAAATTCCTTTTGTCGCCCAAGTGTGCCCCTACGGGGCGCGCGCAGGGTGACAGCAGGGCAAATTTCTCTGAATTTCGCAAAATTCAGAGAAATTTGCCCGCACGTTCCCCTTGTCGGAAAAGCCCACAGGGCTTTTTCGACAGTCTGGCGCGCCGGGGGGAAACCGGCGCGTGTTTGTTCTTTCGGCGTGATTTTATTTTCCGCTGACAAAGGAGACGAGAAAGGTGACGAGCTCCACGGCCAGCATCAGCGCGGTGACGCCCCAGAGGCCCAGGACGCCCGCCAGGGCCAGCACAACGCACAATATACGGGCGAAGGAGGCCACGGCGAAGCCCGCCGTGAGGTCCGCCCGCACGCGCTTTGATACGCGGATGGTCCTAATGAGGTCCGTGAGCTTCCCGGAGGTGATGACGATGTCGGGATAGGCGTCGGTGACGTCGTCCCCCATCCCCAGCGTGGCGCTGAGATTGGCCATCTCCATGATCTCCTTATCCCGCCCGGAGGAACTGACCACCAAAAGCCGGTCGTCGGGCTCCTGGCTGTCCAGGATATATTGAAGGCGCTCCACCTTGTCCTTGGGGCGGCAGTCGGAGTAGACCTCCGCGATCCCCAGGCGGCGGCCGGTGTTGGTGGCGTTCAGGGCGTTGTCGCCGGTCATCAGGGCCACGTTGGCCACCTTCAGACGGCGAAGCTCGTGGACCACCGTGACGGCGTCGGGCTTAAGCTCATCGGCAAGGTCGATCCGCCCCACGCAGGTCCTCCCCACCGCCACAAAGACGCAGGTCTCGCCGGGGATATACATATCCCCCCGGACGCCCAGTTCCTCCATGAAGTCGATGTTTCCGGCGGCCACGATCTGCCCGCCCTCCAGAGCGACCATGCTCCCGTAGCCCTCCCGCTCGGTGTGGCGGGTAAAGCGGGCCTTTTCGGGCTCTATTCCGGCGTACTCCCGAATGGCCCTCGCCAGCGGGTGGTCGGACCACGCCCCGGCGCAGACGGCCAGATACAGAAGCTGTTCATTGGAGAGCCTCACGGGGTCCACGTTGACCACCCGGTAATTTCCGTCCGTCAGCGTCCCGGACTTGTTGAAAAGGACGCTGGTGATCTGGGTGGCGGCGGTGACGGCGGCGGAGCCGGAAAAATAGATACCGT
Source organism: uncultured Oscillospiraceae bacterium (assembly GCA_947628265.1). GTDB lineage: Bacteria > Bacillota > Clostridia > Oscillospirales > Oscillospiraceae > RUG626. Next base: position 4,430 of record CANQZF010000023.1, on the reverse strand, counting down.
CCTCGGCGGCGGTGTCCGCCGCGTTGAGGAACGTCATCAGGGCCCCCGCTTCGCCGGTATACACGCACACGGCCAAAAGAGCGCCCCCGCGAGCCACCCATTTTCCGAAGCTCATGCCGTCCACCAGGGGGACGATGACCGAGATCACCGCCGTCAGGATAAGGATGGCGAAAACCACCAGCTTTTCCAGGGCTCTGGCGCTGACGATGGGCTTTATGCGTTTGTAGGCGGCTTCGCGGGAGATGGCCTCGAGCCTCTGGGCAAGGGGCCTTTCCGCCTCCCCGCTTTTTTTCAGAAGCCTGGACTCCATGAGTCCCAGCTCCCGGTGGGTGAAATACTCCATGGCGGCGTGACAGAGATCGTAAAATACAGCGGCCACCAGCGCCTCGATAATATCCCCCGAAGCCGCCAGCAGGATGACCGCCAGCGCCATCAGGAGCGGTGCGGGGATCCTGTCCCGGTCATGGAGGATCTCCCGGCCCATGAAGAGCATGGGGATACACGCCGCCGCGATACCGGCGACCAGCAGCGCTGTTCTGGCGCCTCCGGCCACATCAAACCGCACCACGACGCAAATGAGCACCGCCGCCAATGTGACGACGGCCAGGAGTCCCAGGGCCTTTACGGAGATGTTGGGGATCTTCAGGGGCGGGCGCTCCTCCCCGTCCTCATCCCCGTCGTCCTTGTAGTCGTCCCCGTCGTCGACCTCATCGTCGTTCTCGTCGTCCTCGTCCTTCTCCGGGGTCCTATCTTTCAAGGGATTTGTCCTGCGCCGGGGATCTTTCTTCCGGGGAGCGGACCTTCCGGTGGCCGGCTCCGCGTCCCCCGTATCCGGTAAGGGCTCCGGCAGAGGTTCCGCGGCGTCGCCCTCCGGCTCTGACGGCGCTCCGTCCGTGGAAAAGTCCTCGTTCAGGATGTCCTCCAGGTCATATCCGCCCTGGGGGGCGTAGTCATCCGCTCCGTCAAATTCAGGATAGAGTTCCTTGTCTTTATCTCTCATGCGCTCACCTACTTGAAAATGAAAGCGGCATAAATGCCGCTTTCATGTGCTGCTGAGTTATGCTTTTCCGGCGCAGCCAAGGACATCGATGAGCTTGTGGGTGACGATGGCCTTGATGTTGGCGCGGGCGGGGGTCAGGTACTGGCGGGGGTCGAAGTGGTCCGGGTGGTCCGCGAAATACTTGCGGATGGAGCCGGTCATGGCAAGGCGTAGGTCGGAGTCGATGTTGATCTTGCACACCGACAGGGTGGCGGCCTTTCTGAGCTGCTCCTCGGGGATACCCACGGCGTCAGGCATCTTGCCGCCGTTTTCGTTGATCATCTTCACAAACTCCTGGGGCACGCTGGAGGAACCGTGGAGCACGATGGGGAACCCGGGCAGACGGCGGGAGACCTCCTCCAAAATGTCGAACCGCAGCGGAGGCGGCACAAGGACGCCCTGCTCGTTGCGGGTGCACTGGGCGGCGGTGAACTTGTAAGCGCCGTGGCTGGTGCCGATGGCGATGGCCAGGGAGTCGCAGCCGGTTTTCTGGACGAACTCCTCCACCTCCTCCGGGCGGGTGTAGCTGGAGTCCTCGGCGGAGACGTTGACCTCGTCCTCCACGCCAGCCAGGGACCCGAGCTCGGCCTCCACCACGACGCCGTGGTCGTGGGCGTACTCCACCACCTTGCGGGTGATCTCGATATTCTCGGCAAAGGGCTTGGAGCTGGCGTCGATCATGACGGAGGTGAAGCCGCCGTCGATGCAGGACTTGCAGGTCTCAAAGTCCGGGCCGTGGTCCAGGTGCAGGGCGATGGGGATGTCGGGGCACTCGATCACAGCGGCCTCCACCAGCTTCACAAGGTAGGTGTGGTTGGCGTAGGCCCGGGCGCCCTTACTGACCTGGAGGATCAGGGGGGCGTGCTGCTCCCGGGCGGCCTCGGTGATACCCTGGACGATCTCCATGTTGTTCACATTGAACGCGCCCACGGCGTAGCCGCCGTCGTAGGCTTTCTTAAACATCTCCGTTGTAGTGACTAAAGGCATATGTTTCAACTCCTGTGTATGAATTTGGGGAACATACTCATTATACCATACTCCCCTGTCAATTCAAGTGTTAAATTGGGAAAAGTTACGGAGCCGTACGAACGCCAGCTGCGCCGCGTCCTGATAAAAAAGCCCTCCGGCCCGCTCCATGGACATCTTTCCGGTGACGCGTTCGTGGCCCTCCGGAGCGTAAGCCGCCCGGTCCACCTCCGACATCCCCACACCCTGTGTCGCGGTTTTGTTCTGAGTGGGGACCGTCTCACCCCGCGTCGGCGTCGCAAACCCCGCGTTGGCCGCCCCCAGGCCGTCGTCCCGCGTTTCGGGGTTGACATCCGTGCCAGACTGTGGTACATTGGTATCAGAAGAGCCTGACGGCGGCGCGTTTCGGACGTCAAACCCCAGGGACGGATCAGAAGTCCGGGCATTGGGGGTCGTAACAAGTGGGCTCTTCTTTTTTTGTACCCATAACGTGCTTGTCGTCAGTGCGTGCCTTCCGTCCGTAACTGCCTGTGCGGTGACGACGGTGTCCCCGATTTGCTTTGTGAAAATCAGGACTTTCCGCCCGTTAGTGTCAGTTTCCTCCGAAAGCGTGACCGAATCCGGGGCAGCCAAGACTTGCGGAATCAGCGAAATATCCTCCGCCGTTACCGCCCTCTGTCCCCTTTGCGCCTCTGTCCGCTCGTCTCCGTGATGGTTGAAGATGTGCTGAACGGAGCTCCCCGGCAAGATTGCGTTGTATCCGGTCACATCCAGGCCGGTCGAACTCTTTACAAGCTCAGCGGTCGAATCCGGTATAGAGCCCATGTAAAGCCTCTCAGGTCCGCCTCTCTTTTGAAGGATTTTTTTCACAAAGGAGACAATATCCGCAGCTGTTCTCGCAATGAAATTATTCTTCCCAGTAGAAAGACTCTGCTGCATTTTTTCAGATACAGGAACAAGCCCCTCCGGGGCGCTATTTTTTTGCCCCTCAAGCCGTCCCTCAACGCTCCGGGCCTCCGGGGCCTGAACATTCTCCCGGACCGTCTCCTCCCTGGGCCCCATGGTCCGGTCCAGCATATCGTCAATGACCGCCTGGCCGTTGTTCTCCGGCTCTTGCCGAATATCCGTCCCATTTTGCCCCTGACCGGCCTCCGTGCCCCCAGGAGCCGTGTTTTCGCTGAGAACGGGTTCCCGTCACAGCGCTCTCAGCGCCCGTCTGAGGCTCCTCGGCGCGCGTGTCCTCGGTCTGCCCTGTGGTGGTCCTGCCGGTGTCCACATCCACGTCGGAGCGGCCCCCGGAGGCTATCGTACCGGGCCCCTCAAGGACTCCCGCCGTGACCGCGCCCAGAAGGGCGGAGTAGGCGGCGTCCTCAAAATTCCCGTCGTATTCCACATCATGGAGGAGGCTCTTGAAGGCCGGCTCCAAAAGCTCCTGAAGCCCCTCCTCCAGGCCCTCGGAGGCCATCTTAGCGCCAAAGGTACGCGGATTTAAAGGCGAGGATCCGCCGGACGCTATCATTGAGGCGCTCCATGCTGATCTCCCCGGACTCCACCGCCCGGAGCACCGCGTCGAAGGCCTCCGGAAGGTCCACCGGCATCAGGAGGATGTCGCACCCGGCCTTTAGGGCCATCACGGCGGAAGCGCCGCAGCCGTACTCATTGACGATGGCGCCCATCTCCAGGGAGTCCGTGAGAACGAGGCCCTGAAAGCCCAGTTCCTCACGGAGGATACCGGTCACCGCCTCATGGGAGAGGGTCGCCGGGAGAGCGTCCTCGGTGAGGTTGGGCGTGGTGATGTGCCCCACCATCACGAAGTCCATGGGCCCCGCCTCCATAAAGGGCAGCCACTCGCAGGCCGCCATCTCCTCCCGCGTCTTGTAGCTTACGGCCATGCCGGCGTGGCTGTCCTCGGCGGTGTCGCCGTGGCCAGGAAAGTGCTTGAAGGTGGGGATGATTCCCTCCGCCCGAAGGCCCTCCGCCATGGCCGAGGCCATCCTGGCGGCGACAACGGGGTCCGCGGAGAAGGCCCGCTCGCCGATGACGGGGTTGTCGGGGTTCGTGTTCACGTCCGCCACCGGGGCGAAGTCCAGGTTGAAGCCGTAACGCGCAAGATAGCTTCCGATGGTCCGGCCCATAAGCTCGGCGTCGTGGAACTCTCCGCTCTCCCCCACCGCTGCGGCGCTTTCGTATTGCGGAAGGCGGAAAGCGTCGTTGTTGGCGAGCCTCGCGATGAAGCCGCCCTCCTCGTCCACGCCCACGAAGAGCGGGACGGCGCTGGCGGATTGAAAATCGGCAATAAATTGGGTTATCTGCTCTGGGCCGGAGATGTTCTGCCAGAACATGGCGACCCCGCCCACGGGGTATTCCTCCAGGGCCTCCGCCATCTCGTCCGTGAGCTCCGTCACCACGTCATAGGTGCGGTCCT
>CANQZF010000022.1 GCA_947628265.1 uncultured Oscillospiraceae bacterium | reverse complement strand
GCTCATCGAGAAGGGCGGCGCCTGGTTCACCTACGGCGACGTGCGCATCCAGGGCAAGGACGGGATGCGCCAGTACCTCACGGACAACCCGGACGTGGCCGACGAGCTGGAGCAGAAGATCCGCGCCAACTCCTTCAAGCTCCTGTCCCCCCAGGCCCAGATCGCCGCCAAGGCGGCGGGCCGGGCTGTGGACGTCAGCGCCGAGGACTTTGAGGGCTGATGGTCCACAGGGTAACGAAGCTCACCGAGTCCCTGAAGGTCAAGGGCCGGTGGTACGCGGATTTTGAGGGCGGGGAGAGCCTCCCCGTGAACGTAAACCTCATCGCGGACTTCTCCCTCTTCACCGGGCGGGAGCTCGATGAGGCCGAGTACGCCGCCCTTGAGAGCGCGGCCCTTAGGACGCGGGCCCGCTCCAAGGCTTTGGAGCTTTTGGGCCGGCGGGCCATGTCCCGGCGGGAGCTCATAGACAAGCTCACCGAGAAGGACATTGCCCCCGCCGACGCCGAGGACGCGGCGGAGTACCTTGCGTCTTTAGGGTATCTGGACGACGCCCAGTACGCCGGGAGTCTTACGCGCCACTACGCCCAGAAGGGCTACGGCCCCGGGCGGATCCGGCAGGAGCTCTACCGCCGGGGCGTGCCCAAGGAGCTCTGGGAGGAGGCGCTCAGTGAACTCCCGGAGGACACGGACGCCCTGGACGCCCTCATCGACCGGCGGCTCCGGGGGGAGCGGCCGGACAGGAAGGAGCTCAAGCGCCTGACGGACATGCTCCTTAGACGCGGCTTTTCCTGGGAGGACATACGCGCCGCCCTTGCAAGATACGATTTTTCGGAAGGATACGAAGATGAATAAGGTCTGCCTTATCTCCCTTGGCTGTGCCAAGAACCTCATCGACTCCGAGCAGATGCTCTCCCTTTTGGACGACGCCGGGTACGAGCTCACCGCCGACCCGGAGGAGGCCGACGCCGCCATCGTCAACACCTGCGCCTTCATCGAGAGCGCGAAGTCCGAGGCCATCGAGAACATTTTGAATATGGGGCGCCTCAAGGAGACGGGAAAGCTCAAAAAACTCATCGTCACCGGGTGCCTTGCCCAGCGGTATAAGGACGAGCTTTTGACCGAGATGCCGGAGATCGACGCCCTCGTCGGCACCGGCAGCGTGGGGGACGTGGTGGAGGCTCTCCGGGACGAGGGGGAGCGGAAGCCCCAGTTTTTCGGGGACATCAACGCGCCCCTGGACGAGTCCGGGCGCGTGGTCTCCACCGGCCCGGGCTGGGCGTACATCAAGATTGCCGAGGGGTGCTCCAACAACTGCGCCTACTGCGTGATCCCCTCCATCCGGGGCCGCTACCGCTCCCGGCCCATGGAGAATATCCTCTCCGAGGCCAGGGCCCTGGCCGAGACCGGCACCCGGGAGCTCATCGTGGTGGCCCAGGACCCCACCATGTACGGCATGGACCTCTATCGCCGCCGCGCCCTGGCGGAGCTCACAAGGGAGCTTTCGAAAATCGAGGGGATCGAGTGGATACGCCTCCACTACCTCTACCCCGACGGGCTTAATGACGAGCTCATTGGCACCATCGCCTCGGAGCCCAAGGTCTTAAAGTACCTGGACATCCCCATCCAGCACATCAACAACAAAATTTTGAAGGACATGCGCCGCCGTGGGACGGGGGACGAGATACGCGCCCTTCTTCCCATGCTCCGGGAGCGCATCCCCGGCGTGGTGCTGCGCACCAGCGTCATCACGGGCCTCCCCGGCGAGGGGGAGGCGGAATTTGAGGAGCTTTGCGCATTTTTGCGGGAGATCAAGATCGAGCGCGCCGGCGTCTTCCCCTTCTCCCCGGAGGAGGGCACGCCCGCCTACGATATGCCCCACGTGGACACCGAGGAGGCCCAGCGCCGCGCGGACCTCATCCGGGAGCTCCAGGCGGAGATCATGGAGGAATTTAACGCCTCCCGGGTGGGGACCGTCACCCGGGTGCTGTGCGAGGGCTTTGACCAGGATGCGGGCCTCTACGTGGGCCGCAGCTTTGCCGAGAGCCCGGACGTGGACGGCTATATCTACTTCGGCTCCCCGGAGGAGTGCGAGGCAGGGCGGATGTACGACGTGATCATAAGGGGCGACCTGGACGGCGATTTGGCCGGTGAAAGGACTTGAGCGTATGAATTTACCAAATAAACTGACGGTTTTGAGAATGATCCTCGTGCCCGTCTTTATGGCGGTGCTCTTGCTGGGGAGCCGCTGGGTGGCCCTGGGGATCTTCATCTTCGCATCCCTGACGGACTTTGTGGACGGGAAGATTGCCCGTGCGAAAGGCCTCGTCACCAACTTCGGAAAATTCATGGACCCCCTGGCGGACAAGCTCCTGGTCCTCTCCGCCATGGTCATTTTCGTGGAGCAGGGGACCATGCCCTCCTGGGTGTGCATGGTGGTCATCGCCCGGGAGCTGGCCGTCTCCGGCCTTCGGATGGTGGCGGCCTCCAACGGCGTGGTCATGGCCGCCGGCTGGAGCGGGAAGATCAAGACCGCCTGCACCATGGTGGGCCTTTGCGTCATGATGGTCCCTGAGGTGGCGGGCCTCACCATCTTCGGCTCCTTCACCGTGAATATGCTCATGTGGATCGTGATTTTAGTCACCACCGTGGTCTCCGGCGTAGAATATTTCGCCAAAAACGGCTCCGTCCTCCTGAAAGAGGCCCTTTGACGCCCCCTGAAAAAGCCCGAAGGAGCGAAGCGCTCCTTCGGGCTTTTTCTTTTATCCGGGGAACCGTTCAAACCGGAGTCCCTTCCCTCCCATGGCCGGCGGGGGCGGCAGGGCAAAGTGCCAAAAAGCATGGGCGGGCGTTTTTGGGCTCCGGGCGGAGGGAAAACAGGGCGGGAAGGCGTTTTTATTTCGGGAAAACCTTTTGCATATTCTCCCAATTCCATGGGAAAATAATTCCATCGAAAGAGCCGCTTGGACAAATCGACAAATTTCTTTTTTTGTCTCAAAAGCCCTTGCAAAATTTTTTAATTGTACTATTATTATGGTAAACCTATTTGGGAAATAACGCCCTCTCCGGCTTAAAATAGAAGGTAGTCCTATGGTCTTTTCAAGCATGGTGTTCGTCTTCGCCTTTTTTGCCATAAATATCCTGGTACACAGCCTGTGTAAAAGCATGAAGGCCAAAAATATCTGTCTTCTCATCTCGTCCCTGATCTTCTACAGCTGGGCGGGGTTGAGCTTTGTGGCCATTATGCTCTTCGACGTGGCTGTGTGCTGGTTTTTCGGGGTGCTTCTGGAGCTTTACGACGGGAAGGCCCGCCGGCGGCTGCTCATATTGTGCCTGACGATAGTGCTCCTGGTGCTGGGCGTCTTCAAATACGCCGGGTTCGTCTTTGAGAACCTTCAGCACCTCACCGGGTTCCCCAAGGTGGTCCCCAACATCGTCCTGCCCCTGGGCATCTCCTTTTACACCTTCCAGCTCATCTCCTACGTGGTGGACGTCTACCGCAAAAAGGTCCCGGCCCAGCGGAGCTTCTGGATGCTGCTTTTATACGCCAGCCTCTTCCACCAGTGCGTGGCGGGCCCCATCGTGCGCTACGGCGACGTGATGGACGAGCTTAGGGAGCGCCACACCACCCCGGCCATGATCTCCCGGGGCGTCAGCCGCTTCACCGTGGGTCTGGCGAAAAAGGCGATCTTGGCCAACTCCTGCGCCGTGGTAGCCGACGCCTTTTTCAAGACGGACGCGGCGGCCCTGGCCCTCCAGCCGGCGGCGGGGCTGTGGCTCTCCGGTTTGGCGTATATGCTCCAGATCTACCTCGACTTCTCCGCCTACTCCGACATGGCGTTGGGCATGGGGCTCATGTGCGGGCTCCACTACCGGGAGAACTTCGACTACCCCTACACCTCCACCTCCGTCACGGAGTTCTGGCGGCGCTGGCACATCACCCTGAGCAGCTTCTTCCGGGATTACGTGTACATCCCTCTGGGGGGCAACCGCTGCGGCACGGGGCGGCAGATCTTCAACCTCTTCGTGGTGTGGTCCCTGACGGGCCTGTGGCACGGGGCCTCCTGGAATTACGTGCTCTGGGGGATGTACTTCTTCGTCTTCCTGGTCGTCGAAAAATTCGTGCTGGGGGACGGCCTTAAGAAGATCCCCGGCGTCATCCGGTACCTGGGGGTGCTGCTCATCGTCTTCTTCTGCTGGGTCATTTTCCGGTTTGAGGACCTGACGGCCCTGTGGACGGTGGTGAAGGGCCTCTTCGGCGGCAACGGCAATCCCATGACCAACGCCGTGGCGGCCATGACCTTCAAGTCCAACTGGGCGTTGCTGCTGGTGTCCGTGGTGGCGTGCACGCCGGTCTGCGCCAATTTGAAGCTCTGGCTGAAGGACGCCTCGGCAAAGAGCGGCGCGGCCCTGGGGCTCTACTCCGTCATCGAGATCGTCCACCCGGTGCTTTTGTTGGTGCTCTCCGCCGTATGCCTCACCGGCGACGTCTATAACCCCTTCATCTACTGGATCTTTTGAGCGGGGTGGCAAGGATGAAAAAGATATTCAGGACCATCTATAAAATCAAAAACGCCCTCTTCTTCACGGCTCTGGGGATTTTGGCGGTCATCGGGGCCATGTGGTTCGCGCGGCCGGAGACATCCGTCATCGAGAAGCGGGAGCTCACGAAATTCCCCAAGCTCACCCTCTCCGGCGTGCTGGACGGGAGCTTTGCCAGCGGTGTGGACAAGTGGTACGCCGACACCTACCCCCTGCGGGAGCAGTTCATCAGCGGCTCCTACCGGCTCCAGGCCCTCTACGGCGACCGCTCCCAGCAGATCGTCAACGGCGGCGCCGGCAACAAGGGGGACGACATCCCCGACGTCCCCAACAAGGGCGACCCCACCGACGGGCCCACGGAGGGCCCCACGGAGGGCCCCTCCGACACGCCCACGCAGGGCGACTCCCACGATGTGACGGAGCCCCCCACCGAAGCGCCCACGGACGCGCCTACCGAGGCCCCCACCGAGGCCCCCACGGACGCCCCCGTCACGGGGGAGATTATGGGCCCGCTCTTCGTCTCCGGCGACACCGCCTATGAGCTCTACTACTTCAACCGCTCCTCCGCAGAGAGTTACGCCACTGCCATAAACCGCGCCCACCAAATCCTGGGTGATAATGTAAACGTCTATTCCCTTGCCATCCCCTTGGGTTCCGGAATTCTTCTGGACACCTCCACCCAATCGAGTCTGGGCATCAGCGATCAGCGGAAGGCCATCGAGTATATCAACAGCCTGATGGACCCCGGCGTCCATGCTCTGAACATCTTCGACAACATGAAGGCTCATAGTTCCGAGTATATCTACTTCCGCACCGACCACCACTGGACGGCCCTGGGTGCGTACTACGCCTACCAGGAATTCTGCAAATCCAAGGGCGTGGAGGCCCACGCCCTGGACCAGTTCAAGACCATGATCTCTCCGGGGTTTTTAGGTTCCTTTTACTCCGATGCCCGCTCCTCCGCCATGAAAGCCAATCCGGACACGGTGACGGCCTACTACCCCATGGGCACCAACAGTATGATGTTCACACAGACGGATGGCCAGGTGATCGCCTGGAACATCATCATGGATGTCAACAGCTATGACCCCGGCAGCAAGTACTACTGCTTCTCCGGCTCCGATGAACCCTACGCCTACGCCCACAACCCCCAAATTACCGACGGCAGCTCCGTAGTTGTGTTAAAGGACTCCTTCGGCAACGCCTTCATCCCCTTCCTCATCGACCACTACGAGTATATCTATTGGATCGATTTCCGGATGTACAATGATTCTCTCTCCGCTTTCGTGGCGGAAAAGGGCATCGACGATGTGATCTTCTGCTTCAATATGAACAATGTTACCAACAGCTGGTCCATTGACCGCATAAACAAACTTCTCTCCTGACAGTGACCGTATAATGAAAAATCCCCCTCTCCGCATGGAGAGGGGGATTTTATATGGAAAATTCATTACTCCTCCGGGGCGGAGAAGATGTAGGTGTTACGCTGGGCGTCATAGGTGACCTTAAAGCCCATGATGTCCGTGTACGCCTCCAAGGGGAACCAGGTCCGGGACTCCAGGGAGAAGCGGGTGCCGGTCAGGGGCGGCACGCCGGGGATGTCGGTGCGGGTGAAGGTGGCGACGGTGCCCTTCCTGCCGTCGGTGTCGATGTCGCATTGCGCCCAGGGCAGGACCACGGTGAGGCACCACTCCTCCCCCGGCCGGGTCTGCACCTGTCCGCCCAGGGGCTCCACCAGGCGGATCCAGAAGAGGGTCTCCCCCTCCTCCGTCACATAAGCGGGATACTGGATCTCGCCGTCGATCTCCACCTGCGGGCGCAGACGGCTGAAATAGCGGACCTCCGTGTCGGCGGGCAGGCCCTCCCCCGCCAGGTAATCCGTCATGAAGTCCGTCTGGAGCTTGAGGCAGGTGTAGTCCATATCGTAATCCAGGCAGTAGTTCAGTACCCCCGTCTCCCGGGCGGCCAGGGTGTTCTCCCGGTTCTCCCGGTCCACCGTCAGATTGTAGCGCAGACCGCCGATGAAGGGGACGGCGGCCATGATCCCCAGAAGGAGAAGGGCCGTGGGGGCCGCGCAGCTCCAGGCCCCCCGCATGTCCCGGACGTGGGAGGACAGCAGCACCGCGTCGGCGGCGGAAAGGGTCAAAAGGAACGGCACCAGCGTCCGCCCGCCCACGCTGTCGGTGACCAGGATCACGGCGAAGGTGGAGAGCCCCGCCATGACAAGGCTCCCCGCTGCCTCCTCCCCCAGCGCCATCAGCGTCCCCGCCGCAGCGGCGGCGGCGAAGCACAGCGCCACGAAAAGCGCCGTCCGCACCCCGTCGGGGCAAAAGGCCGCCGCGATGGAGGCTGCGGCGGGGAGCAGGGAGAGGAACAGCGGCCAGCGCTTCCCCGTCCTCCGGCGGGCGGCGGCGCCGGCCAGCGCGAAAAACGCCGCCAGCGCCACGGGGGCCAGCCAGGAGGTACACAGCTCCTTGGCGCAGGGGCCCATGTTTTCATACATCGTGGAGACGATCTCCCGGAGGCTCCCCAGGCTCGCGCCGCTCCTCATCCGCGTCCTGGTGGCGGGAGAGGCGAAGATGGTGAGGAGCCCTGCGGCGCTTCCGAGGAGGGACAGGGCCGAGGCGGCCCGGTCCCGCTTCACGATAAGGGCCTTTAAGAGGAAATACGCCGCCAGGAGCACCGCCGCGAAGCCCGACTGCTCCGTGGTGGCCCCGCAGAGCGTGGACCACAGGACACACGCCGCCCCCAGAAGGAGGCCGCCCCTGTCGCGCCGTTTTTGAAGGAGCTCGAACAGGAGCACCTGCCCCGTCAGCATGGCGGTGGGCAGCACGTAGTTGAAAAAGGCGGAGATCCAGAGAATTCCCTGGTTCAAAACGCTCCTGGGCAGGGACAGCACTGTGGGGAGAAATAGCGCCATGGTCCAGGGGATAAGCCCCCTCTCCCGCCCGGAGGCGGCGTTCAGCGCCACGGGGATGAAGCAGAGGAGCAGGATCCCCACCGCCGCGAAGCACCAGTTGCCCAGGTGCAGGACGATATGGTCCACCACATGGACAAGCACGCGCCCGTTGAAATATAAGTAGTGGGACTTCATAATGGAGAGGTAGTTCCTCAGACCCCCGTCCAGAAAATATCTGTACCAGAAGTCGTCGGCGCTGGGCAGGGTCATCAGCGCCATCACCGCGAAGATCCCCAGAGTCACGGCAATAGCGGCAGCGGCGGCGGCAAGCCCCCATTTTTTCCGGCGCTTTCCGGGCTCCTCCTTCATGCGGGACTCCTCCTTTCCAAAAAGCAAAAAAATAAAACCTCGTCGTCGGACGAGGCTTTATTTGGTGGACGATACAGGACTTGAACCTGTGACCCTCCGCACGTCAAGCGGATGCTCATACCAGCTGAGCTAATCGTCCGTCAGCGTCCTTTATTTTACCCCATGCCCGCCGCCTTGTCAACACTTTTTTTGGGTCTTTTAAAATTTTCGGTGAAAATCCAAAAATAACTCTTGCATTTTCTCAGCTCCGATGCTATTATAGTAGGGCGCTTTAAAAGAGCGCATACGCGCCTGTAGCTCAGCTGGATAGAGTGCGCGGCTACGAACCGTGAGATCGGGGGTTCGAGTCCCTTCAGGCGTACCACGCGTAATGAGAAAAGGCCCCGTTGGGGCCTTTTCTCATTAAGGGGATGCGTACGAAAAAAATTCTCGAATTCTGCGGAATTCGAGAATTTTTTTCTGCTGTCACGCTGCGCGCACGCCCGGAGGGCGTACACTTGCGTGACAAAAGGTAATTTTCGCGACGCGCATGTCGCCGCGAAAATTATTAAATAATGAGTTTTTTGTCGTGTTAGGTTCCGGGGTTGAAATGGTGGGGAAACTATGGTATACTTATTTTAATTGACTATACAACACGAAAGGAGGCGGGAAGGTGCCGATCGTACCGGATCTGTCTATGAACAAGCGGCTGGCGGTGCTCATTGACGCGGACAATGTGCCGCGTGGGACGCTGGCCGGGATCATGCAGGAGGTGGCCATCTACGGCACCCCCACCATCAAGCGCATTTACGGGGACTGGACAGGCCCCTACATCCAGGGGTGGAAGACGGCGCTTTTGGAAAACGCCGTGACGCCCATCCAGCAGTACAGCTACACCACCGGCAAGAACTCCACGGACTCCGCCATGATCATCGATGCCATGGACATCCTCTACACCGAGCGGGTGGACGGCTTTGTGCTGGTGTCCTCCGACTCGGACTTCACGCGTCTGGCCATCCGGCTCCGGGAGGCGGGCATGACCGTCCTTGGCATCGGCGAGCGCAAGACGCCCGGGCCCTTCATCGCGGCCTGCGATAAGTTCATCTACATCGAGAACATCAAGCAGCCGGGGGAGGCCCCCGTCCAGCCGGAGGAGCCCCAGCCCACCAAGGACAGGAAAAAACAGCCCCGGGAGGACCGGGTCCCCAAGTCCATCGTCCGCCTCATCGCCCAGTCGGTGGCGGACCTCACGGAGGGGGAGGACGGCGTCTACATGGGGGAGCTGGGGAACCTCATCATGAAGAAAAAGCCGGATTTCGACTGCCGGAACTACGGCTTCAAGTCCCTCTCCGCCCTCATCAAGTCCATTGACCGCTTCGAGGTGGACTTCCGCCAGACCACCGACCCCAACGTGAAGCACCCCTACGTCCGGGACAAGGAAGCGTAGCATGGGGAGAAAACGCCATAGAGGCCGGGGGCTCCTCACGCTCCTGGTGCTCTTCCTCATCGCCGCCGTCATCGTCTACGACAGCAACACCCGGATCGTCACGGACACGTTCGAGCTGGGAAACTCCCGGCTGCCCCAGAGCTTTGAGGGCTTTCGCGTAGCGCACCTCTCTGACCTGCACGCCAAGCGCTTCGGAGAGGGCAACCGGGAGCTCATCGAGGCCGTGGCGAAGGCCGCCCCCGACATCATCGTCATCACCGGCGACATGGTGGACGGGGAGGGCCAGGAGCCCTACGTCCGGGAGCTGATCCCCGCCCTTTTGGAGATCGCGCCGGTCTACTACGTCTCCGGCAACCACGAGTGGGCCTCCGGCTGGCCCAGGGAGCTCTTCGCCCTCCTGGAGGAGCTGGGCGCCCGGGTCCTGCGCAACGAGTATGTGACCCTGGAGCGGGGCGGCGAGTCCATCGTCCTTGCCGGCGTGGACGACCCCAACGGCCCGGCGGACCAGAAAACGCCGGCGCAGCTTGTGGAGGAAATTCGGGAGGACTGCCCCGGCCAATATATCCTGATGCTGGCCCACCGGGACGATAAGCTCCACATGTGGGCGCAGCTCGGTGTGGACGCGGTGCTCTGCGGTCACGCCCACGGGGGGCTTGTGCGGCTCCCCTTCACCGACGGCCTGGTGGCCCCGGGCCAGGGGTGGTTCCCCAGCTACACCGCGGGGATCTACGAGGAGGCCGGGACGCAGATGCTGGTCTCCAGGGGCTTTACCGGGTCCCACGGACTGCCCCGGGTCTTTAATAACCCCGAGGTGGCCGTCGCCGTTTTGAAGACGGAAAATCCGTAAATTAGGCATCTTTTCCCCGCCCGCCGCATAAGATGGTACGGTCATCGTTTTTGAGGGGAGGGGAAGAGATATGAAGGATACCACCGAAAAACCGGCCCCCAAGCCGGATATTGACGACCTCATCTTCGGCGGGGAAGCGCCGAAGCACTCTGAAAGATAAATTTACGAAGGATTGAACGAAATGATAGTTGAATACCAGGATTATAAAACGAAGATCGCGGGCCTGAAGCCCCAGCTGGACACCGTCCGCCGGGCGCTGAAGCTGGACGACGTCTCCGCCGAGATTGACAAACTCCAGGCCGAGTCCGAGTCCGACGGCTTCTGGAGCGACCAGAAGAACTCCCAAAAGGTCCTCCAGCGCTTAAAGCAGCTGAAAAACAAGCGTGAGAGCTTCCAGAAGCTGGAGAGCCGCTGTGAGGACCTGGCGACCCTCTGCGACATGGCCATCGAGGAGGACGACATCAGCCTTCTCCCGGAGCTGGAGGCGGAGTACGCCTCCTTCGAGAAGGACCTGGAGACCACCCGCCTTGCCACCATGCTCTCCGGGGAGTACGACAGCGCCAACGCCATTTTGAGCTTCCACCCCGGCGCCGGCGGCACCGAGGCCCAGGACTGGACGGAGATGCTCTACCGCATGTACACCCGCTGGGCCGAGCGCCACGGCTTCAAATATACCATTCTCGACTACCTGGACGGCGAGGAGGCGGGCATCAAGTCCGCCACCATCAAAATCGACGGCGAGAACGCCTACGGCTACTTAAAGAGCGAGAGCGGCGTTCACCGCCTGGTGCGCATCTCCCCCTTCGACGCCTCCGGGCGGCGGCAGACCAGCTTCGCGGCGGTGGAGGTCATGCCGGAGATCACCGACACCAGCGAGATCGAGCTTCGGGACGAGGACATCGAGATGCAGGTCTACCGCTCCTCCGGCGCCGGCGGCCAGAAGGTCAACAAGACAAGCTCCGCCGTGCGCCTCATCCACAAGCCCACGGGCATTGTGGTTTCCAGCCAGGTGGAGCGCAGCCACTTCCAGAACCTGGAGAACTGCAAGGAGATGCTGCGGGCGAAGCTGGCCGAGATCAAGGAGCGGGAGCACCTGGAGAAGATCAGCGACATCAAGGGCGTGCAGATGAAGATCGACTTCGGCTCCGCCATCCGCAGCTACGTCTTCATGCCCTACACCCTGGCCAAGGACCAGCGCACGGGCTTTGAAAACGGCAACATCACCGCCGTCATGGACGGCGACATCGACGGCTTCATAAACGCGTACCTGGCCATGAAGGCCGAGGCGTAATCTGGCTTGAAAGGCCGCAAAGCGGCCTTTCAATGCCAAGGGGATGCGTGCGGAAAAAATCCCTGAATTCTGCTTAAATTCAGGGATTTTTTCCTGCCGTCGCCCTGCGCGCGCCGCCGAAGGCGGCACACTTGGGCGACAAAAGGGATTTTTTGCGAGGCAAAGCCCCGCAAAAAATATTGAATTAGGGGGCGGGCGGGTCCCAGACCCGCCCCTACGGCGTTAAATGGGCAATGTTGCGTTTAACGGGAAAACTTTCAAATTTCTCGTAGGGGCGGGTTCCATGTCAAGAGCAACATAGGTAACCCGCCCGTCCTTCGTTAACTACCGCACCCTTGAACAACGCTGTACGGGCCGCCGCCCAGTTTTCCCCTCCCTCCGGGAGGGGGTTGGGGGTGGGAGTCAAATCTGCGGCCCGGAGGGCCGCAACCACTTTAGCCTTCCCCGCAGGGCGGGGAAGGTGGCGCGCAGCGACGGATGAGGTGAGAAGGTGCGTTCATCTGAGCACTCAAAAACTTTCGGCCTCCCACCTCACCCCTACCCCTCTCCGCCCTGCGGGGAGGGCTTTTATAAGGAGCGGCTTACGCCGCGATCTCATTAGCCCCTCCCTCCGGGAGGGCCCACCCCCTACCCCCTCCCAAAGGGAGGGGCTTTTTCAACGTACCCACCCCCAAATAAACGCGTAGGGGCCGCCTCTTTTGGCGGCCCTTTTGATCGCGCGGCTTCGCCGCAAACCTTTTTTCGGACTTCAGCCCTCCTTGTATATCCTCTCCCACGCCGAAACCGTCTCCTCCACGGTGGCGGAGGTGTCGAGGGTTTGGAGGTTGGGGATGGAACGGAGGTTTTCCGGGGAGAAATCCCGCTCGTCGGCGAGGTACCGGCGGCAGAGCTCCGCGTAGTCCGGGGATTTTTGGGCGTCCTCCCGCGCTAAGCACCGGTGGAGGCGCTGGCCGTCGGGGAGGGTCAGCAAAATGGGGCGCACCTTGTCGCCGAAGACCCGGAGGAAGGAGCGGATGCCCTCCAGGGTGGTGATGAGGATGTAGTCTTTTCCCTCTTCCGGCTCAAAGGCGGGGGTGAAGTAGGTCCAGGGCCCCTGGACGGTGTTGTAGACCCGCTTTTCAATGACCTTGCCCTCGTCTTCCAGCCTCTTGAGCTCCGCCTCGGTCACGAAGAAGTAGTTCTCCCCGTTGACCTCCCCCTCCCGCATGGGGCGGGTGGTGCAGGGGACCACGGGCGTCAGGGCCCCGGCGTATTTTTGGAGCACGGCCCGGTAAAAGGTGTCCTTTCCGGCGCCGCTCTTCCCAGCGACGCAAAAGATCCTGCCCATGTCAGCCCTCCTCGCGCCCCGGAAGCTCCGGGTAGGGGATGAAGGGCCGGGGCGGGTCGGGGCTGTCGGTCAGGATCTTCTGCATCCAGACCACATCCACCCATTTGCCGTGCTTGAAGGCGCACTTTGAAAACCGGGCCACCCGCTCAAAATCCATGTCGGAGTGGAATTTGATGCTCCCCTTGTTGGGGTAGGAGATACAGGCGTCCATGCTGGCGATGTTCATCTGGCGCAAGATCCGCTCAAGCTCCGTATAGAGCTTGCGGCCCACGCCCTGCCGGCGGCGGTCCATGCGGACGTAGACGCTGACCTCGCAGCTCCAGACATAGGCCACCCGCTCCCGGAAGGCGGCGGCGTAGGCGTAGCCCAAGATAACGCCGTCCTCCTCCGCCACAAGGTAGGGGTAGCGGGAGAGGATCCGGCGGATGCGGCCGGCGAACTCCTCCACGGTGGGGACGTCGTACTCAAAGGTCACGGTGGTGTCCGTGACGTAGGGGGCGTAGATGGCTAAAAGCTCCGGCGCGTCCTCCGGGCGGGCGGGGCGCAGGGTGACAGACATGGCGTACTTGGCTCCTTAACTTTCGTGTTTTCCTCAGTATATACCATTCCCGCCTCAAACGGAAGTGTAAATCCGAAAAAAATGGTTTTTCCCAAAGGGAAAAATTTGTTGACTTGCCGGGGAAGTGCCGTTAAAATAGGGGGAGAGAGATCTTTCCGGGAGGTGAGGCCGTGAGGGTCGTGCGGCTTTTCGATATACTGCTGGCGTACCTGCTGATTTTCGCCTGCGCCGGGTTTCTGGTGGCCGGGGTGTTTGCGCCCTGGTGCTTCGCCGTGTCCGGGGCGGCCCTGGCGCTCTACTTCCTGTGGAGCTTTCTGCGGCTGCGCTGTCCCTGGTGCGGCATGTCGGTGGACCTCACAAAGCTCCTGCGGGGCCTGCGAAAAACCTGCAACTGCCCCAACTGCGGCCACGAGATCACCGTGGCGCTCTACGTGCGAAAAACTCCCCCCAAGCGGCGGAGGGAGCCAAAAAATAACCAAAAATCATGAAGGGAGACAGGAAAATGAAGGATCAAAACTGCGGCTACTGTGTGGGCGGGGCGCCTCTGGCGGCCTTCGG
>CANQZF010000021.1 GCA_947628265.1 uncultured Oscillospiraceae bacterium | reverse complement strand
TCCGGCTGGCGCTGGACTTTTTCGCGGGCCTGAAATTGGACGGAAAAAGCAATTTGCTTGACAAGCCCTGTGTGAGCTTCCTTATTTGCCTTGCCCATGCGCAGCTGAAGCTGGGAAAACCGGACGACGCCCGCGCCGCCCTTCTGGAGGCGAAAAAGCTGGCGGAGGAATTTGATCGGGACCCCCGCTATTGCGCTGACAGCCTCCGCTTCATAAGCGGGGCCAAGCAGCTGGCCTTCGACGCTCTGGGCAGCACCGCTGCGGAAACAGCCGCCAAAGCCTTAAATTCTCTGGAAAACGAATTTCTCAGCCGGATGTGGGAGGAGATCACAAGTGAAGGATGAGACACGGCGCCGGGAATATATTTCCACGTTTTTCAGAGGAAATAAACTGGCGTATTGCGCCATGCTCCTTACTTCCGTCTTGTTCAGCGTGCTGAATTTGGCGGCGGCATGGCTCATTGCGCAGCTTGTCGACAATGTTTCCGGCGAGCCGGGGGCGTTGTCCCTCCGTGTGCTGGCTGTACTGACAGCCGGCATTATCCTCTTGATCATACCGATCAAAGGACTTCAGTATTGGGCGCAGCCACGGTTTATGAAAAAAGCGTTGTCACAGTTCAAGAGCTTCGCGTTCCGGGAGCTGACGCGTAAGAATATCGCGTCCTTTCAGAGCGAGGCCACGAGCACATACCTCTCCGCGTTTTCAAACGATTTGACTTCCGTAGAGACAAACTATCTTGAAAAGCAGTATGTTCTTGTTTTTAATGTTGTCTGGGCGGCTGGCGCGGTGGTCCTGATGCTGCTGTACAGCCCGATTCTTGCCGCCATTGCCATCGGGCTGTGCGCTCTGCCGCTCCTCGCCTCCATGCGGGAGGGGGCGCGTATGGAGAAGGTGGAGAAAGCCGTATCGGAGAGAAACGGCGAATTTACTGCGTCTCTCAAGGACATCCTCAGCGGCTTCTCCGTAATAAAAAGCTTCCGCGCGGAGGGCGCCGCCGTCAGCCTTTTGGAGCAAAGCAGCCGAGCGGTGGAAACCGCCAAATGCCGGAAGCGGAGGATCAGCGTTCTTCTCGGAATGATAGGCGGCATTGCCGGTTTTTCCGCGCAGATGGGGACATTTCTCGCCGGCGCGGTACTGGCCTATCTGGGGTGGGGCATTACGCCGGGTATCCTGTTTGTTTTTATGGATCTGACCGGCGCGGTGATAACCGTTGTCGGTCAAATGCCGGAGCTGTTGGCCTCAAGGCGGGCGGCGCTGGGCCTCGTTGACAAAATGGCGCGGACGTTAGAGTTAAACGTCCGCGACGAGGGAAAAGGCATCCCCAACCGTTTGGAATACGGCATTTCGGTACGTGATCTGTGCTTCGGTTATGAGCCGGACAAGGAGATACTCCACGACATTAACATAACTTTTGAGGCGGGAAAGAGCTATGCCATTGTCGGCAATTCCGGCAGTGGAAAATCCACGCTCTTGAGTCTTCTGATGGCGTCGCGCCACGACTACAGGGGAGCGATACGCTACGACAACACAGAGCTTATGGAAATCAGCAGCAAGTCCCTCTATGAGCTGGTTTCCATGGTCGAGCAGAATGTGTTTGTGTTTGACGCCTCCATCCGTGACAACATCACCATGTTCCGGGACTTCCCGGCCGCTGAAGTGGACAGGGCAATCGAGCTTTCGGGGCTGTCGCGGCTCATAAACGAGCGCGGCGGGGACTACCGGTGCGGCGAGAACGGTAAAAACCTATCCGGCGGCGAGAAACAGCGCATCTCCATTGCCCGGAGCCTCCTGCAAAAATCGTCGGTTTTGCTTGCCGATGAAGTGACTGCCGCGCTTGACGCCGAGACGGCGTATCAAGTGATTGGCGATCTTTTGAAATTAGACGGCATCACCCGCGTCGTCGTAACCCACGCGTTAGCAGAATCGCTCCTGAAGCAGTATGACGGCATCCTTGTCCTAAAAGACGGCCATATCGTCGAGTCTGGAATGTTTGATGATCTGATGGACAGGAAAGGCTATTTCTACGCGCTTTATACAGTGGCGCAATAAAGGTCTGCGCCCGACTTTCAAAAAAAGTATTCGCCGCAAAATTTTGCGGCGAATAATTTTATGTGCGGCGAAGCTGCTCCTTTTAAAAGCCCCTCCCTTTGGGAGGGGGCAGGGGGTGGGGGTGGGGATTTACGGACCCACCCTGCCCGTCGCTTCGCTCGGGCACCCCTCCCGGAGGGAGGGGCAATTTGGGCGGCGGCCCCTACAGAGGAGGGGGAGGCGGGAGAAAAGAATGGAAAGAAGATTTGATCCGTCCCCTTTAGGGGGACCACCTTTTTATCCCCCGTGCTTATATATCTTCTTCTCCAGCGCGAAGATCCGCTGGCTGAACTGACCGGGGTCGAGATTTGCTAAATTCTCCCGGTAGATCTCCATGCGGCTGTCGATGAGGTCGATGTAGCTGAGAAGCTCCGCCTCGGCGGTCATGGGGCGGACGGCGGCGCCGAACTCCGGCTCGCCGTGGTGGGAGAGGAGGAGATGCTGCAAAAGCACCGCCTTTTCCTCGGGCGTACCCAGCTCCCGGGCGGCGTCGGCCACCTCCTGGGCCCCCATGACCAGGTGCCCCAGAAGCTCGCCGCTGACGGAGTAGTCCGTCACAAGCCCCAGGTTGGTGAAGAGAAACTCCCGCTCCTTGCCGATGTCGTGAAGGCACGTCCCGGCAAGAAGTAAGCTCCGGTCCACCGTGCCGGCGTAGAGCTTGGAGAGAAAATCCGCCTGCCGCGCCATGTTGAGGGTGTGCATCAAAAGGCCGTTTAAAAAGCTGTGGTGGACGCTCTTGGCGGCGGGAATGGTCCGGAGGGCGTCCCCGTGGCGGGCGAGCACCGTCTTGCAGACCTCCCGGTAATCCCGGTCCTCGATGGAGTCCACAAGGCCCATGAGCTCCTTATAGGACGCCTCCACGTCGATGGGGGCCACGGGCACCAGGTCCGCCGGGTCAAAGCCGTCCTGCTCCCCGGCCAGGCGCAGCTTGTCCATGTTCACCTGGAGCGCGCCCTTGAACTCCGTGACGGTCCCCCGGATCTTCAGGACCTCCCCCTCGTTGGCCGGCCCGATGGGGCCGGAGTAATCCCAGGCCTTGGCGTCCACCTCCCCGGTGGCGTCCTCCAAAACGGCGCTCAAAAAGGGCTTGCCGTTGGAGGAGACCTTCGCCAGCGCCGACTTGAGGATGTAAAACCCCTCAAACCCGTCGCCCACCCGCATATCGCTGATCCTGAGATTTTGTAACATAAACGCCCCTCACAGTTCACTTTATATGAGATACTATACCATAGAAAAAAACATTTTTCAACGCCAAATCTCCCACTACTTGACAATCCTTTGGCGTAGTTTATAATAATGGTATCAATGAAAAGGGAAAGGGCGGGATATTATGTCAACCTACACATGGAAAACAAGAGTTTTCGGGCAGTCCACCGACCTCAACATGACCTCCACGCTGAAGCTGCCGGAGTACGCCCACAAGATCGGCCTCAACGCCGCCACGGTGGGGGAGGACGGCTCCGTCACGGTGGAGAGCCGGGGCGGGAAGATCGCCGGCGGCCACGACGGGCTTGTCTACCACTATGTGAAGCTGGACCCGGAGCGTGAGACCTTCCGCCTCTCCGCCCGCGTCGTCCCGTTGAACTACGGGCGTCTGGGGACCCAGGACACGCCCCAGCAGTGCGGCTTTGGCATCATGGCCCGGGACGCCCTGGGGATCGCCCGCCGCGAGCCCTTTGACCCGTCCTTCCAGGAGCTGCCCGCCGCCTCCAACATGGTGTTTGCCGGTGTTTTGGCCGGGAACCGGGAGGAAAACCCGCCCGTGACGGTGTGCCGGCGGGGCGTGGCCAACATCCACGACCTTGTGGGCGTGGAGCTCACGGAAAAGCCCATGCCCGGGGCAAAGACCCTCATCACCGGCGGCCCCGGCGTCCGGCTGGAGTTGGGCCGGGACCAGCGGGGCTTTTACACCCGGGCGGAGACGCCGGACGGCGGCATGACGGAGCGGCTCTACCCGGAGGGGTGCGGCTGTAACCTCCTCCAGCAGCTGGAGGGGGACGCCATGTACGTGGGCTTCTTCGCCTCCCGCAACGCCGAGGCCCGGTTTGAGGACATCGAGCTGGAGGTCACGCCCTTCACGCCCCCGGCGGTGATGCCGGAGCTCTGGCGGCCGGAGAACCACAACGTCATGCCCAAGCTCTTTTTGCGCTCCGGCACCCGGTCTTCCAAAGAGAGCTACATACTGACCCTCCACGGCAACAAGAGCGGCCTTGTGTACGTAAGCCGCGACGGGGAAAACCTCGGCACCGTGGAGCTTCTGGACCGGCACCCGGCCAATATGACGCTGACGCTCATCGAGGGCGAGAACCGCCTTAAATGCGTCTACGACTTCCCCTCCGGGAGCCTCACGGAGACCTTCACCGTCACCTACGAGCCGGCGAAGTACCCCACCGACCTCATCTACGCCTCCCCGGAGGGCGCTCCTGACGCCCCGGGCACCGAGGACGCCCCCACCACCCTCCCGGAGGCCGTGCGCCGCGTGGGCCAGGGCGGGACCATTCTCCTTTTGGAGGGCACCTACACCGACAGGCTCCTTCTGGGCCCGGAGGACTCCGGCGCGCTGGAGGCCGTCAAGACCATCAAGCCGAAGGAGGGCGCGAAGGCGGTTTTCAAGGACGCCTGTCTCACCTCCACCGCCAACTTCTGGCACATCTACGGCCTGGAATTCACGGGCAAGCGCTCGGACCTCATGGGCAGCTTCAACGTGGTGGAGAGGTGTGAGTTCCACCACTGCGACGAGACGGGCCTCCTTCTGGGCAACGGCACGCCGGAGGGCTTCCAGTTCGCCTGGCCCTGCTATAACCTCATCAAGGACTGCCTCTCCTACGGCAACCGGGACAAGCGGAACATGAACGCCGACGGCTTCGCCCCCAAGCTGGGCGTGGGGCCGGGGAACGTCTTTGAGGGGTGCGTCTCCCACGGCAACGTGGACGACGGCTTTGACTTCTACAACAAGGTGGAGAAGGGCCCCAACGCTCCCGTCACCGTCCGCAACTGCGTGGCCTACAATAACGGTATCTGGGTGGACCCGGAGGACCCCACCCACGTCATCCGTGGGGGCGGCGGCGGCAACGGCTTCAAGCTGGGCGGCGAGGGGATGCCCGTGGGGCACGTGGTGGAAAACTGCGTGGCCTTCCACAACGCCATGGCCGGCTTCTCCGACAACTTCAACCCCGGGGCGCTCCACATAACCGGCTGCGTCTCCGTGGACAACGAGCAGCAGAACTTCATCTTCCGGGATAACCCCCTCTCCGCCCCCCGGGGCGTCTACCGGGGCAATATCTCCATCCGCACCGCGCCCAGTATCTGGAAAGACTCCATCGCCGGCGACGTGGACGGGACCAACAGATTGGTATAAACGGATCGCTCCTTCTCCCGAAAGGGAGAGGGAGCGATTTTTAAAATTTACGCAAGCTGCACCACGACGAGGTGTACCGCTGTGGCGTCGGTGCCGCCGACGCTGGGGGCGATGGCGAGGTTGGAGGTGGCGGTGGCCGGGTTGCGGACCTGGAGGGTCGCCCCGGCGGGGAGGGTCTGGATGGTCATCCCCACGATCTGGCCTGTGCCGGTGGTCCCCACAGCGGTGGAGGGGACCTCCGTGCCGTTGACCGCTAGGACCAGCTGGCCCCCTCCGGTGACGGCGACTTCAAAGAGGATGAGGTACGTCCCGGCGTCGGCCACCGTCAGGGTGTCCGTGCCGTCGGAGGTGATGTTGCCGCCGTCGTTGGCCCCCTCGGTGGGGAAGTCCACCGCGCCTCCGGCGGCCACGGCGTCGTCGTTGGACCCGGGGACAAGGCCATAGTAGTCGGCGTAGCTGGCCACGGCCTGGTCGCCTACCGGCAGCACGAAGTCAAACACAGCGGCGTTTTCCGTGCCGGAGTTGGTGACGGTGGGAGCCGCGCCGGGAGCCCCGGCGGCTACCGTGCCCACTTCGATCGTGGCGGCGGTACCCGCGGGACCCGCAGCGCCGGTTGCGCCCGTAGCGCCCGTAGCACCCGTCGCGCCGGTGGGACCCGCAGGGCCCTGGGGACCGGCAGGGCCGGTTGCGCCTGTCGCGCCCTGGGGGATGACAAAGTTGAAGATGGCGTCAGTGTCGGTGCCGGAGTTGGTGACGGAGGCGGGAGTCCCCGGCGCTCCGGTGGTCACGGTGCCGATCTCAATCGTCGCCGCCGCCCCGGCGGGGCCTGCAGGACCGGTCGCGCCGGTAGCACCGGCAGGGCCCGTGGCACCCGTAGCACCCGTCGCGCCCGTGGGGCCGGCAGGACCCTGGGGGCCCTGGGGGCCGGCGGGGCCGGTGGCTCCCGTTGCGCCGGTCGCGCCCTGGGGGATGACGAAGTTGAAGATGGCGTCGGTGTCGGTGCCGGAGTTGGTGACGGAGGCGGGAGTCCCCGGCGCTCCGGTGGTTACGGTCCCGATCTCAATCGTCGCCGCCGCCCCGGCGGGGCCTACGGGACCGGTAGCGCCCGTAGCGCCGGCAGGGCCCGTGGCGCCCGTCGCCCCCGTGGCGCCAGTCGCTCCAACCGGGCCGGCGGGGCCTTGGGGACCCTGGGGTCCCTGGGGACCGATGGGCCCTACGGGGCCCTGAGCGCCGGTAGCGCCGGTAGCGCCGGTGGCGCCCGTCAAGCCCTGGGGACCCTGGGGCCCTTGGGGACCTTGAGGCCCCACGGGGCCGGGGATGCCCTGGGGACCCCGGGGGCCGGGGCAGGAGGCGGCGGAGCCGCCGCAGTTTATGATGTTCCCGCCGCACCCGCAGCCGGAGTCGGCGCTGTCATTGGTGTCATTGCAGTTTGGTGTTCTCATGAAATTCCTCCCTGAACGAGCTTACAAAGCGGCCCTTTTCGGGGCCTATACCATGATATGCGCGGCAGGGGCGGAAGGTCACAGATCCATACGAATTCTGAAATTTTTATGAATTGCGGCAAAACACAAAAAATCCTGTTGAAACAACAGCCCAAAAATGTTAAAATAAATGAAAGCCCCAAAACGGAAAGGAGTGTTCCCCTATGGTCAAGGTCATTATGGGACTAAAAGGTCACGGAAAAACAAAGCAGCTCATCGAGCTGGTACGGCGCGCTTCTGAGGAAGAGCACGGCAACGTCGTCTGCATCGAGCGGGACGAGGCGCTGCGCTACGACATCCCCATGAGTGTCCGTCTTATCAAGCTCTCGGATTACAAGCTTATCGGTTACACAGCCCTGAAGGGCTTCCTCAGCGGTCTGCGCGCCGGCAATTACGATATAACCCACATCTTCCTGGACGGCCTCTTCAAGCTGGCGGGCACCGAGTCCCTCAACGAGGTCGAGGAGTTTTTGGACTGGTGCGACGCGTTCTCCGAGCGGGAGGGCGTGAAGTTCACCATGACCATCAGTGCCGACGAGGCCGCCGCCACCGAGGGCATCAAGAAGTTCTTCTGAGAAGCGGCGGGGGAGAGAAGGAGGTGACGTACCCGTGGAAATTCACGAGTCCGGCGAGGACTACCTTGAGACGATACTCATGCTGGAGAACCGCATGGGCTACGTGCGCTCCATCGACATCGCCACCGAGATGGGCTTTTCCAAGCCCACCATCTCCATCGCCATGCGAAGACTCCGGGAGAACGGCTACATCGACGTGGACGAACGCCGGGACATCCACCTGACCCCCCAGGGCCGTGAGGTGGCCGAGCGCATCTACGAGCGGCACGTCGTCCTCACCGGCGTCCTGGAGCGCCTCGGCGTCCCCCACGAGACGGCCACCCACGAGGCGTGCAAGATCGAGCACGACATCAGCGCCGACACCTTCCAAAAGATCAAGGAGCATTTCGAAAAGCTTCAAAAATAGGAATTTCGCGCCCTTTGGCGCAATGCCATTTAAGCGAATAACCTAGAAACGAACGGGTCCCACATAGGCTGACCCGTTCGTTTTTCTGTTGCCGGGGCGGCTGAAAATCGGAAGCACGGGCCGCCAAATCCAGCGCCCCTCCCGGAGGGAGGGGCTAATGAGATCGCGGCGAAGCCGCTCCTTTTTGCCCTCCCCGCTTAGGCGGGGAGGGGCAGGGGTGAGGTGGGAGGCCGAAGGATTTTGAGTGCTCAGATAAACGCACCCTCTCACCTCATCCGTCGCTAACGCGCCACCTTCCCCGCCCTGCGGGGAAGGCTAAAAAGGTTGCGGCCCTCCGGGCCGCTGATTTTAAAAGCCCCTCCCTTTGGGAGGGGGCAGGGGGTGGGGGTGGGTGAATATACGGACCCACCCTGCCCATCGCGGCGCTCGGGCACCCCTCCCAGAGGGAGGGGCAATCTGGGTGGCTGCCCATATGGCGTATAATTCGGGCGGCGCGGTAATCGGAACGATTGATTTAAACGTGAAAACTTGCCGTAAGGGCCGGACACCGGCCGGCCCGTCCCTCCGGTTTGCATCTTACCTCAAATCAACGCGCCATCCCCAAAAAAGGTTTTCGCCGCAAAAGTTTGCGGCGAATAATCAAATGTGCGGCGCAGCCGCTCCTTTTTGCCCTCCCCGCAGGGCGGGGAGGGGCAGGGGTGAGGTGAGAAGGTAGCGACTTGGAAAGCGCTCAGATGAACGCACCCTCTCACCTCATCCGTCGCTAACGCGCCACCTTCCCCGCCCTGCGGGGAAGGCTAAAGTGGTTGCGGCCCTCCGGGCCGCTTATTTTAAAAGCCCCTCCCTTTGGGAGGGGGCAGGGGGTGGGGGTGGGTGGATATACGGACCCACCCTGCCCATCGCTGCGCTCGGGCACCCCTCCCAAAGGGAGGGGCAATCTGGGCGGCGGCCCGGACGGCGTTGTTTGGGGGTGGTACATTGATAGCACCCCCTAATTCAATATTTTTTCCGGCGGCATGTACGTCGAAAAAAATACCTTTTGTTTTGCGGAGTGTGCGGCCCTTCGGGCCGCGCGCGGAGCAAAACAGCAGGAAGAACCCCCTCGAATTTAAGCAGAATTCGAGGGGGTTCTTCCGCACGCGTCCCCTTGGCATTGAAAGGCCGCTTCGCGGCCTTTCAATGCCAGTTTAAATTCCCATCGCGTCGGAGATATTCTCCACGATGTGGCCGGCGGCCTTGAGCATACGGCCGGCCACGGAGCCGCGCTTTTTGGGCATGGCGATGACGGCGCCGGCGGCGATGCCGGCCACCATCCCGATGGCGATGCCCTTGGCAAGATCAGTGCACATAAAATAGCCCTCTTTCCTGGAAGTTCACCGGTAGCTTCCCCGGAAAGAGGGATTTTTAGTATGTCAGATGTTGGTATTTTTGCACAGCGCGTACCATTCGCAATTTTTGCAGACGGCTTCGAATTCCGCCGTCTCAAAAACGGTTTCCCGGGCCAGCGCGGCCAGCCGCCCCCACGCCACGGCCTCGCCAATTCGCAAGCCGGTGGAGGAGAGAACGGCCCGGTCCATCTCCGCCACCTTTTGAAGGGTCGTACAGGCCCCGTTTTCGTTGTTGGGGCAGTGGGCGCATAGGTCATCGCACCCGGAAATTATGTCAACTTTCTCGTCCGGGTGCTCCTTTAAAACCTGGACAGTCTCGGTCATGTGGCGGGTGAAATTTTCGTCGTACCCGTGACCGGTGAATTTCTGGACGCACAGCGCGTGATGGGGCCGGAGCTTCACGGTTTTGGCCCCCTCTCCCGGACGGAGACCTCCCCGGCGCTGACGGTCCCCTCCGACCCGTCGGGGTAGCGGACCCGCAGCGAACAGTCCCCGTCGATGTCCAGAACGAAGGCCGGACGGGAGACTCCGCCTGAAATTATGTCAACTTTACGTCCAAGGACCGTGTTAGCCCCTCGATACTCCTCCACAAAGCCCCGGTCCGGGAGGGAGGCGTAGATCGCAAAAAAGTGCCGCAAAATGAGGGCGGCCAGCCTCCACCGGGCCTCCGGGTCATACTCCCGGAGCACCGCCCCGGCCACATTGCGCAGCTCCTCCGGGAACCCCTCCCTCGGCGGGCAGACGTTGACGCCGATACCGAGGATAGCGCAGCACGCCGCCTCGCCGCGAAAGGCCGTCTCGGTCAAAATCCCGCAGACCTTGCGCCCGCCAAGCAGCACGTCGTTGACCCACTTGATCTGTGCCTCCGCCCCGGAAAGCTCCTTTATAGCCCGCCGCACCGCCACGGCGGCGGCGGGGGTGATGAGCGTCAGGTCTTGAAGCTCCAGCTCCGGGCGCAGAAGGACGCTCATGTAGAGCCCCGTCCCCTCGGGGGAGTAAAACCGCCGCCCCATGCGCCCCCGTCCGGCGCTCTGGGTCTTCGCGAGGACAGTATAGCCGTGGGAGAGTCCATCGGCCCGGTCCTTGAGGTACGTGTTGGTGGAGGGACAGGAGTCCAAAATGCGGGCGGCGAGTCCCGGGTACGCCCCGGCAACGAGGGCCGCTATTTGCGCGTCCGTCACAGGGAGAAGTCCTCCTGGGTATACTTTTCGGGGTCCAAATTCGCCGTGTGGGGCGGCTCGCGCTTTAAGGGGTCGTATTTAAATTTGCGGCAGGCGCCCTGGGCGGAGACGATCCCCCGGCGCAGACAGGCCACGTCGGTGTCGCTGATCCGAGAGCCGCTGGCGCAGTAGGAGCAGGACGGCTCGATCTTCTTTAAAAAGAGCATGGCGCACCTCCTTCATAGATGCGTCCATTATACATCCTTTCGCTCCTTTTTTCCACCTTTTTTCCGCAAAAACAAAAATACGGCCAGGAAAAGGAGAAGAAGTCCGCCGGAGAGCATGGCGGAGGCCCGGAGCGCCGTGGAAAAGCTGAGGGTCGCCAGCTTCCCCACCTGCCCCGCCAGGATGAGGCCCACGGGGACGCTGGGCCTCACAAAGCACATGATGAGGGCCGCCAGCGCCGCCGAGATGCCGGCGTGGAGGGCCTTCCCCAGAATGTAAGTCCTGGCCGAGAGCCCGGTGGAGCCCAGGAACGACAGGACCTGGCAGTGCACCGAAAGCCCCGCCCATCCCAGCATGAAGGCCGCCATGGAGACGGAGGCTGTGAGCCGGGAGGACACCTCCCGGAGACTCCACACCCCGCCGGTGAGCTCAATAAAGCCGGTCAAAAGCCGCTCGGCCCACGCCTCGTCAAAGCCCAGGGGCCCCAGTACCGTCCCGATGGCGGCGGAGACCGCCTTGAGCACCCCGGATAAAAAGAGCAGCCGCGTGAACACCGTGAAGAAAATGACAAACCCGCAGATGCCCAGGCACGAGGTGAAGGAGGACCCCACCGCCCGGACAAATGCGGCGGGGAAGCTGACACGCTCCCTCTGGGGACGGGGGAGCCGCCCGCCGCTCCCGCGCCCGCCGTGGGAGCGGAAGATGAGCCCCACCAAAATGGAGGCGGCCATGTGGGTGAGGTAGAGGATGAGCCCCACGGAGGAGCTCAAAAAGATACCCGCGCCCACCACGCCGAAGATAAAGGCGGGGCCGGAGTTGTTGCAGAAGGCCAGCATCCGTTCGGCCTCCGCCTTGGTACAGCGCCCTTGCTCGTAAAGGCTTATGATGGTCCGGGCCCCCACGGGGTAGCCGCCGATGAAGCCCAGAATGAGGGCGGCGGCGCACTCGCCGCTGACGTTGAAGAGCGGCCCCATGACGCCGGAAAAGACGCTCCCCAGACGCTCCGCCAGCCCCAGCTCCACCGTCAGCGAGGAGATAACGAAAAAGGGGAAGAGGGAGGGGATGAGCACGTTAAAGCCCAGCTCCACCCCCTCCCGGGCGGCCCCCACCATCTGGGCGGGGAAGACCATCAGCCCCGCGGTGACGGCCAGAAGCCCCAAAATCGTCAGCGCGTCGTAAGTTTTTTGACGAAAAAGCGTAAGGTTCATATCTTACCTCCCCTGTATATGTGGTGTACAGTGAAGTGTATGACGCAGTTGGCCTATTTTTGCCTGTCGCGTCATAGGATGAAGAGAACAAGCTGCGGAGGCGATGACGTGAGAAAAAGACGGGGGGAGAAGCTGCTTATAAAGGCGGCGGAGATATTTAACTTGCCGGGGGAGGCCGCCGTGGGGGTGCCCAGGGTGACCCTCACCGGCCAGAGACAGGTACACATTGAAAATCACCGGGGACTTTTGGAGTACGGGCCGGAGAGGATCTGCGTGAACACCGCCGCCATGACGGTGAAGCTCCGGGGACGGGGCCTGGAAATCTCAGCCATGAGCGACCTTGAGATGGTGGTCACCGGCGCCATTGAGGCCGTAGAGCTGGAGGCGTAAAAATGAGCTTGATGGATACCCTCAAAGGGAGCGTCCGGGTGGAGCTCCAATGCAAATATTCCGAGCGGGCCGTGAATATCTGCGCCAGAAACCATGTGGACTTCCGGGACCTTCAGCGCACTCCCGACGGCGCGGCGCAGATGACCGTGGGTTTACGGGGCTACCTCACCCTCCGGCGGGTGGCGGAGAGGACCGGGGCCTTCACCGTGCGGATCGTCCGCCGCCGGGGAGTGCCCTTCTTCCTCTGGCGGATAAGAAAGCGCTATGCCCTTCTCATTGGCATGGCGGCGTGCGTATTCCTGGTGGGGCTTTCGTCTCTCTATATCTGGCAGATTGACGTCACCGGCAACGTGAACGTCCCTACGTCGGAGATTTTGGCGGCGCTGAAGGACCAGGGGGTGGACATCGGCACAAATTTGCTGACCGTCTCGGCAAAAAGGGTGGCCAACGACGTGCTCATCAACGTTCCGTCCCTGAGCTTCATCACCCTCAACACCCACGGCAGCCGCCTGGAGGTCATCGTCCGGGAGAAAATCGAAAAGCCGGAGCTCTACGACCCCGACGTACCCACCAAGGTGATCGCCGGAAAAGCGGGTATAATAACGGAGCTCACGGTCTTCGAGGGCTGGCAGCTTAAGGGCCTGGGGGACACGGTGGTGGAGGGGGACGAGCTGGTGTCCTCCTTCGTGCCCGTCGGCAACGGCCGTATCACCCACGCCAAGGCCGAGATCTGGGCCCGGACGTGGTACGAGCTGACCCTCTCCACGCCCCTTGAGGCCATGAAAAAGGAGTACACCGGGGAGAAAACCGCCAGGACGGCCTTAATTTTAGGAGGAAATCGCGTAAATCTTTATTTTTCTGGTGGAAATCCATATAGAGAGTGTGATAAAATATCTACGTATACCCCCGTGACCCTCCCCGGCGGGACGGTACTGCCCCTGACGGTGGCCCGGGAGCGCTTTGAAGAGTACGAGAGCGTCCCCTACACCATGACGGTGGAGGAGGCCGAGCGTCTGCTGACCTCCAGGCTCCTTTTTGATCTGGAGGAGCGCATTGGCGAGGGGTACATCGTAAGCTCCGACTTTGAGACGCGTGAGGACGGGGGCCTCGTCACCGTCACCCTTCGGGCCGAGTGCGTGGAGCAGATCGGCCGGGAGGTGCCCCTCAGTCAGGAGGAGCTGGGCCTCCTCACCACCCCGGCGCAATAGAAGAGAAAGGACCCGCACAAATGACAGAACAGACCATCAATATCGACAGAATGGAGAACATCATAAAC
Organism: uncultured Oscillospiraceae bacterium; assembly: GCA_947628265.1. GTDB lineage: Bacteria > Bacillota > Clostridia > Oscillospirales > Oscillospiraceae > RUG626. The sequence goes on along the minus strand of CANQZF010000021.1, from coordinate 490 downwards.
GTCTTCGGCTCCTTTGACGAAAACCTCCGGCTCATCGAGGCGGAGCTGGGCGTCCGGGTCACGGATCGGGAGTCGGAGCTGAAGATCTCGGGCGAGGCGGAGAGCGTCATGTACGCCCAGAGGGCCATCGAAGGCCTTATGCGCCTGGCCGCCAAGGGGGAGAATATCGAGGAGCAGAGCGTCCGCTACGTCCTGGGACTGGTGCGCAGCGGCGAGGACGACAAAATAGGGGAGCTTTCCCGGGACGTCATCTGCGTCACCGCCAAGGGCAAGCCCATCAAGGCCAAGACTTTGGGACAGAAAAAGTATGTGGACGCCATCGGAAAAAATACCGTCACCATCGGCATCGGTCCCGCCGGAACGGGCAAGACGTACCTGGCGGTGGCGGCGGCAGTGGCGGCCTTCCGGGCAAAGACGGTGAACCGCATCATCCTCACCCGCCCGGCGGTGGAGGCCGGGGAGCGGCTGGGCTTTTTGCCGGGGGACCTGC
>CANQZF010000020.1 GCA_947628265.1 uncultured Oscillospiraceae bacterium | reverse complement strand
GGGTGTAGATGGATATACGGACCCACCCTGCCCATCGCTGCGCTCGGGCACCCCTCCCGGAGGGAGGGGCAAGGGCGGCTCCACTCCGATTTTTAGCGCTCCTTTATATTTGTAGAGATCTCCGTCAGCGCCCGGCTGGTCTCGGCGTCGCACACGTCCACCCGGGCCATGTCGCCGAGAGACAGGATCCCCACCAGCTTCCCGTTTTCCGTCACGGGGAGCCTTCGCACTTGGGCAAGGCCCATGAGCTGGGAGGCGCGCCGGATGTCGTCCCCCGGGCTCACGGTGACCACGCTGCGGGTCATGATCTCCCCCACGCTGGTTTTTTCCGGGGGCGCGTCCGCCGCCACGCACCGCAAAACGATGTCCCGGTCCGTCACCATCCCCCGCAGCTCCCCGCCGGGACCCCGCACCGGCAGGGCCCCCACGTTGTTGCGGGACAAAAGCCGCGCCGCCAGGGCCACGGACTCATCCTGGGACACGGACACCACCGACGATGCCATAAGCTCAGATACCTTCATATTCCGGCCTCCCCACGTTTTGCCTCTATTGTCGCCGGTTTTGGGGGAAAATATACCTGGGCTTGCTAATGAGCGGAAAAAATGGTATGCTTTCATAAAAAGGGGGCGGAGAGATGACGCGGGAGGAGTATATGGCGGCGGCGCTGGAGCTGGCCCGGGAGGCCGCGAGGGCCGGGGAGACCCCGGTGGGCGCCGTGGTGGTGGACAGCTTGGGGAATATCGTTGGCCGGGGCCGCAACCGCACCGAGGAGCAAGACGCCACTGCCCACGCGGAGATGGAGGCCATCCGGGACGCCTCGAAAAATAAGGGGGACTGGCGGCTCACAGGCTGTTCGCTCTACGTCACTATGGAGCCCTGCCCCATGTGCGCGGGAGCGGCCTACAACGCCCGCCTCTCCGCCGTCTACTACGGGGCGAGGGATCCCCGGGCCGGCGTCTGCGGCGGCCTTTTCAACCTCTTCATGGAGCCTCTGGACCGAAAAATAAAGGTCTACGGCGGCATTTTGGAGCCGGAGTGCCGGGAGGTTTTGGCGGAGTTTTTCAGGGGGAAGAGGTAAAGGGCCCCTCGAATTATATCTCCGGCCCCCAATCAACGCGCAAATCAAAATCAACCCAAAAACCTAATCCAAACGCCGTAAGGGCCGGATGACCGTAGGGAATGCCCTTGGGTGCACCGTGCCGGCCCGTTTCCGATTTTTTGCGTGCGTCCGTATAGAAGGTTTGCGGCTTTGCCGCATATTAAATTATTCGCCGCAAGATTTTGCGGCGAAAACCGTTTTGGGGAGGTATACGCAAATCGGAAGGACGGGCCGATGTGGTCATCGGCCCCTACGGCGGAATTATGGGTTTTGCGTTTGCCGGGAGGCGTGGGCAAACCGGAAAAACGGGCCGGCACGGTGTCCGGCCCTTACGGCAAGTTTTCACGTTTATATTTAATGCTCCGATTATCGCGCCACCCGCATTATACGCCGTACGGGCCGCCGCCCACGGCGGCCCATTCCTCGATTTTTATCCTGGCCCCCAATCAACGCGCAAGGGTCCCCGTAGGGGCCGGACACCTGGCCGGCCCGTTTCCCGATTTTTTGCGCATGTCCGGATAAAAAGGATTGCGGCCTTGCCGCATATTGAATTATTCGCCGCAAAATTTTGCGGCGAAAACCGTTTTGGGGAGGTGGGCGCAAACCGGAAGGACGGGCCGCCGTGGGCGGCGGCCCGTACGGCGTAATAATAGTTTTTTACGTTTGTCGGAAACGATTGCAAACCGGAGGGACGGGCCGGCACGGTGTCCGGCCCCTACGGCGGGTTTTGGGTTTTTGCGTTTATCGGAAACGATTGCAAATCGGAACAACGGGCCGCCAAGAGAGGCGGCCCCTACGGCCTTGTATGGGGATCGATGGGTAAATTTTTAGGGGCGGGTCTTGGGACCCGCCCCTGCGTTTTGCTGTTAAATAAGGTTCTCCCTCGCCCGGGTCTTGATCTCCTCCATGAGCTTCCCGGTGAACTCCTCGAAGCTCATGGCGCCCTTGTCGCCGGTGAGGGTGCGGACGGCGACTTGGCCCGTTTCGGCCTCCTTGTCGCCGGCTACCAGGAGGTAGGGGATCTTCTGGGCGCGGGCTTCTACGATCTTTTTGCCCAGCTTCTCATTGCGAAGGTCGGCCTCGGCCCGGACGCCCAGGGCGTCCAGCTTGCTGACCAGCTCGTTTGCGTAATCGTTGGTCCTGTCGGTGATGGTGAGGACCCGGACCTGGACGGGGGCGAGCCAGGTGGGGAAGGCGCCGGCGAAGTGCTCGGTGATGACGCCGATGAACCGCTCGATGGATCCCAGGACCACGCGGTGGATCATGACGGGGCGGTGCTTCTGGCCGTCCTCGCCGGTGTACTCCAGCTCGAACCGCTCGGGGAGCTGGCTATCGAGCTGGATGGTGCCGCACTGCCACGTGCGCCCTAAGGAGTCGGCCAGGTGGAAGTCCAGCTTGGGCCCGTAGAAGGCGCCGTCCCCCTCGTTGATGGTGTAGCTCTTGCCCATGGCGGTGATGGCGGCCTTCAAAATCTCCTGATTGCGCTCCCACTCCTCCACGGTGCCGATGTGGTCCTCCGGCATGGTGGAAAGCTCGATCTCGTAAGAGAGGCCAAAGACGTTGTAGACCTCGTCAAAAAGCCGCACCGTCTCCTGGATGACGTCCTGCATCTGGTCCCGGGTCATGAAGACGTGGGCGTCGTCCTGGGTAAAGCAGCGGACCCGGAAAAGGCCGTGGAGCGCGCCGGAGAGCTCGTGGCGGTGCACTAAGCCCAGCTCGCCCACCCGCAGGGGCAGGTCCCGGTAGGAGTGGGGCTCGGACTTATACACCAGCATCCCGCCGGGGCAGTTCATGGGCTTGATGGCGTAATCCTCGTCGTCGATGACGGTGGTGTACATATTCTGCTTGTAGTGGTCCCAGTGACCGGAGCGCTCCCAGAGCTTGCGGTTGAGAATAACGGGGGTGGAGATCTCCACATAGCCGTACTTCTTGTGGACCTCCCGCCAGTACTCCAAAAGGGTGTTGCGCAGGACCATTCCCTTGGGGAGGAAGAAGGGGAAGCCGGGGCCCTCGTCCCGGAGCATGAAAAGCCCCAGCTCTTTTCCCAATTTCCGGTGGTCCCGGCGCTTGGCCTCCTCGATGCGGGTGAGGTACGCGTCCAAGTCCTCCTTTTTGGGGAAGGCCACGCCGTAAATGCGCTGCAAGGTCTCGCGGTTGGAGTCGCCCCGCCAGTAGGCGGCGTTGCAGGCGGTGAGCTTCAGGGCGTTGCCCTTGACCCGCCCGGTGGAGTCGAGGTGCGGCCCGGCGCACAGGTCCGTAAACTCCCCCTGCTTATAAAAGCTGATGGTCACGTCCTCGGGCAGGTCGTTTATGAGCTCCACCTTAAAGGGCTCGTCCGCCATGAGCTTCAAGGCCTCCTCCCGGGGCAGCTCGAAGCGCTCGATTTTCAATTTCTCCTTGCAGATTTTCCGCATTTCCGCCTCGATTTGCTCCAGATGCTCCGGGGTGAAGGCGAAGGGGGCGGAGAGGTCGTAGTACCAGCCCTCGTCGATGGCGGGGCCGATGGCCAGCTTCACCTCCGGCCAGAGCCTTTTCACGGCCTGGGCCATGATGTGGGAGCAGGAGTGCCAGTAGGTGTGGCGGTACTCGGGATTTTCAAAGGTGTACAGATTTTCTTCGGACATAAGATAGCTCCTTTCCAGTGTCGGGGCAAATAAAAATTCACCCCTGAATAGTTCAGGGGTGAAGATAACTCCACGGTTCCACCCTGCTTACGGATCGCTCCGTCGCTTTGCGTGCGCTTTAACGGGCGCGCCCGTCCCGGTCCTCCCGGGCGGCTCGGGAGCGGTCTCCCCGCCCTTCCAGCAGACCCTCGCACCAACCGGGCCCTCTCTGCGCCTTCGGGACGGATCGTTCTCCGTCGTTGCCGATTTATAAGGGAAGTTTATCACCGGGATCCTTTGTTGTCAAGGAATTTTTCGTTCAATTCCTGGACGCGGGACATGAGCTTCTCCTGGTCTGCCCCGGCGGCCTGCCACCCGGAGGCCAGGGCGTCCTTCAGCGTCCGCTCCGCCTTGTCCACGTGGCCCAGCTTGAGTTGTGTCAGCGCCGAGGTGGACGCGATAAAAAGCAGCGCGTAGAGGTCAAGAAATTTATCCATGGGGGACCCTCCAATTCATATTTAAAGCTGTATTTCAACTATAATACCGAATTTTGTAAATGTCAAGACGTAATACAGTTTATAATTGCTGTTAATAAGCAAAAAATACCATATGCTATCCTCAAAGGGGTGAGCATATGGAACTGGATTATAAAATGATAGGAAAACGTATCGCCAGAAGGCGGCGGGAGCTTGGGCTGACGCAAGCGAAAGCGGAGGAGCTTGCCGACATCGGGGACAGATACCTGACAAGCATCGAGCGGGGTATTTCCATCCCCTCCACGGAGGTCATCATGCGCCTTGCGCTGGCGCTGGACACCACGCCGGACGAATTTCTGGTGGGGACGGCGCGGCACGAGGGGCAGGAGTGGCGCAGCGTGGCGGAGCTTCTGCGGCCCATGGACGAAAAACAGCTGGCCCTGGCCAAGAGCCTCCTCACATGGCTTTCGGAGCAGAAGCTCTGACCCACGTTTTTCTTGTAATTTTTTGGCGTTTGTGCTATGCTTATGGGGAAAGGTGGGGAAGGACGATGCCGGACAAGACCGTGGAGCTCTACACCGACGGGGATATGGAGAAAATGAAGGGGCGCGTCAAGGGCTGGGTGACGGCGCTTTTCCTCCTGGGGGCGGCGGCGCTGGCGGTGTGCGTGACCCTGGCGGCGCTGACCAATACCTTAAACGCCGCGAAAATGGAGCTGGCCTGTGTGCTGGTGAGCACGCTGGCGGGGTGGCTCGTCATCTATTTTGCCGTTTTTAAAGTCATTGCCACGGGGCGGGAGCTGAGGCACGCCGAAATGCTCCGTACCGAGGAGCGGGAGCGGCTGGAGGGGACGGTCACCGTCACCCGGGAGCGGTTCAGGATCCGCAAGAGCGTGCCCGTCCGTAGGGTGGAGATCCGCGCAACCGACGGGGAGCCCCGAAAGATTTTGGTGTGCGAGTCTCGGGCAAAGGCCCTGGAGGAGGCAGACCCCGGGGTCTTGTACGCCGTCCACGGGTACGCGGCGGCCTATGAGGTGACGAAATGAGAGTTTTGAAGAACATTTTCTCACAGCTCCACAGCTTCGTCCTCTGGGCGCTGGCCTCCGCCCTTTTGTGGGGCTGGATCTTCACCTTCGTCACCGACACCTCCATTGAGAAAAAGGTCACCGTCTACTGCTATGTGCCGGAGATCCGGGACACGGAGCTCGCGGCAAAGCTGGAGGAGGACATGCCGGAGGGGCTTCGCATGATCAAGGTCCACTCCTTTGAATATGTGATGATGGGCATGGACGCCATGCAGCAGGGGGATATTTTCATCATCCCCGCCTCCACCGTGGAGCGGTACAAGGAGCTTTTAAACCCGGAACTGGGGAGCGTCCGGGTCTACGACGCCGCCGCCGGGGAGGGGGCGGCCCAGGAGTATATCACCTACGGGGACGAGGACTACTACCTCTTTTACGGCGTGGAGTCGGCGCACATCGAGGACGGAAAGGCCAAAGCCGTGGCGGAGCTTTTGATGGGACTGTGAAATCTTTGTTTTAGATTTTAATGAAATATTACATTATATGACGAAAAACAGCCCAATATAATGGGGACTCGCGGCCGGGAAATGTGCATTCTGCACAATTTCGGCCGCGATTTTTTGTTGAATTGGAGGGGGATTTATTCGTTTCTTGTTATTGTAAAAAGAAAAATCTTTTGCTATAATGTTACAAGTAGCAACGCGGAACAGGGGTACCCCTGTTCGCTTATCCCCTCAAGGAGGGGATAATGATTTGCTAAAAACATTTAGGAGGAAGAAAAATGAAAAAATTCTTAGCGATCCTGCTGGCGCTTATGCTGGTGTTCTCGCTGGCCGCGTGCAACAACGACGGCGAAGGCGGCGGCGGCGAGGGCGGAACCGAGCTGGCCGGCACCTACAAGATCACCGTCTGGTGCCCCGACGCGGCGGTTGACCTGACCAAGACCCAGATCGAGGACTTCAACAACAGCAACGACATGGGCATCAAGTTTGAGGCCACCGTCGAGCCCGTCTCCGAGGCCGACGCCGCCAACAACGTCATCAACGACGTCAACGCCTCCGGCGACCTCTACTTCTTCGCTCAGGACCAGCTGAGCCGCCTCATCGAGGCCGGCGCTGTCTCCAAGCTGGGCGCCGGCGCCGCCAAGACCGTCACCGAGAACAACGATGCCGGTACCGTCAAGGGCGCCACCGCCGGCGACAGCCTCTACGCCTATCCGCTCACCTCCGACAACGGCTACTTCATGTACTACGACAAGTCCGTCATCCCCGACGCCGACGTGGACAGCCTTGAGAAGCTGATCGAGGACTGCGAGAAGGCCGGCAAGTTCTTCGCCTTCGAGCTGGAGAACGGCTGGTACAACGCGGGCTTCTTCTTCGGCACCGGCTGCCACTCCGAGTGGACCTACAATGACGACGGCACCATCAAGAACTTTGACGACGACTTCAACTCCGATAACGGACTCATCGCCGCCAAGGGCATCTACAAGCTGGTCTCTTCCACCTGCTATGTCAACGGCTCTACGGCTGACCAGTTCTCCAGCAACGCCGCCATCGTCGTGACCGGCACCTGGAACTACGAGGACATCAAGACGGCCCTGGGCGACAACATGGGCGTCACCGACCTGCCCTCCTACACCGTGGACGGCAAGGAGTACCACATCGGCTCCTTCAACGGCTGCAAGCTCCTGGGCGCCAAGCCCCAGTCCGACGCCAAGAAGGGCGCCGCCGTCAACCAGCTGGCCCTCTACCTCACCGGCGAGAAGTGCCAGCAGGAGCGTTTCAACGCCTTCTCCTGGGGCCCCTCCAACCTGAAGGTCCAGGCCTCCCCCGAGGTCCAGGCCAACCCGGCCCTGGCCGCCCTTGCCAAGCAGAACGCTTACTCCGTGCCTCAGGGCAACATCCCCCAGCCCTGGTGGGACATCTGCAAGAACATCACCACTGAGGTCAAGGCCAGTGACGGCTCCGACGACGCCCTGAAGGCCGCCATCGCGAAGTACGAGGCCGACAACAAGAGCAGCATCGGCGACTTCAACCAGGGTGTTCTTGACGAGGCCGGCAAGTCCGACGAGGAGAAGAACGCCTGGTCCGTCATCGGCGCCATCGGCGGCTCCAACTGGGACAAGGACTTCCCCATGACCCAGGACGGCGACATCTGGACCTCCAACGACAGCTTTGAGCTGGAGGCCGGTGCCGAGCTTAAGTGCCGCCAGGGCGGCGCTTGGGATGTCAGCGTCGGCGCGGGCGACGGCAACTTCGTCGTCGAGACCGCCGGCACCTACAAGGTACAGCTGGACACCTCCACCAACACCATTACCCTTATCCCCGCGTAAGCACTACATAAGACCAAAGATACAGACAAAGCTTTGGCATCGCCTGACACGGCAACGATTGGCCGGAGCCCAAAATGGCTCCGGCCAATTTAAATAAAGGGGTGATATGATGAAACAATACAGTGACCTGGAATTCCTCCGTCTCTCCAAGTGGCAAAGATTTCTCTACCGGCTGGCGGCCTTCTTCTGCGCCATTCCCCGGGCCATCGGAAATTTCTTCAAAAATATCGGCGGGTTCATCAAGAGAGCGGCCGTGGCCGTAGTCAACGAGTTCCGCGATATTGGCGTCACATTCGTCCACGGGGATTGGAAAACAAAAACGTCCTATCTGGTCATGGGCTTCGGAAACCTTGCCCGGGGCCAGATCCTGCGGGGCCTGCTCTTCCTTGTGTTTGAGCTGGTCTTTATCTTCTACATGATCCTGGCGGGCGGCTATTGGCTGAGCATGCTGCCCTCCCTGGGCAAGCAGGGGCCTGTGGAGGGGTACGATCCCGTCCTCGACACCTATACCACCATCTACCACGACAACTCCTTCAAGATCCTGCTCTACGGCGTGCTGACCATCTTCTTCATCGTGGCCTTCATCTACACCTGGCGGCTCAACGTCAAGCAGAACAAGATCATGGAGCAGATTATTAAAAAGGGCGGCAAGCTCAAATCCGACAAGGACGATCTGAAGTCCATGGTGGATGAGCAGTTCTACAAGACCCTTCTGGCGCTGCCCCTCACCGGTATTTTGATCTTCACCGTTTTGCCCATCGTGTTCATGATTTTGGTGGCCTTCACCAATTATGACGGCGCGCACAACGGTTATCAGAATAACCTCTTTACCTGGGTGGGTCTGGACAACTTCAACACGATGTTCTCCTGGACCTCCAACTCCGGCGGCGGAAGCCAGTCTTATTCCGCCACCTTCGGCGAGATCCTGTCCTGGACGCTCATTTGGGCGTTCCTGGCCACCTTCACCAACTACTTCCTGGGCATGTTCGTGGCCATGATGATCAACAAGAAGGGCATCCACCTCAAGAAGATGTGGCGTACCATTCTGGTGTTGACCATCGCCATTCCCCAGTTCATCTCGCTCCTCTATGTCTCCAAGATGTTCGCCAAGAACGGCCTTATCAACCTGACGCTGTTGGATTGGGGGTGGATCAAGGAACCGCTGCCATTCTGGGATGACGCCACCTGGGCCAGGGTGACGGTGATCCTCATCAACATCTGGATCGGTATCCCGCACCTGATGCTGATCGCCACCGGCATCCTCATGAACATCCCGGCGGACCTCTACGAATCGGCCCGCATCGACGGCGCCAACGCCTGGCAGCAGTACATTAAGATCACCCTCCCCTATATGCTGTTCATCACGGGCCCCTATCTCTTGACCAGCTTTACGGGGAACATGAACAACTTCAACGTCATCTACCTTCTGACGGGCGGCGGCCCATCCAACCCCAAGGCCTCGGGCGCGTCGGGCTCCGTGGGCTTCACGGACCTTCTGATCACGTGGCTGTTCAAGATCACCACCGGCTCCGACGCCAAGTACTACCTGGCCTCCGTGGTCGGCATCATGGTGTTCGTGGTGGTGGCGGTCATCTCCCTCGTGGTCTACAACGTACTGCCCTCTATCAAGAATGAGGAGGACTACCAGTAATGAATAAGACCGAAAAAAGACATATGGGTATGAAGGCGCTGAACCGCGTCAGCAACGGCTCCATCTACGTCCTGCTGGTACTCATCAGCGTCATCTGGCTCATCCCCTTTGTGTTTATCGTTTTCCAGTCCTTCCGTGTGGAGTCCACCCAGCAGGTGGGGTACGTCATACCGCACCAGTGGGGCCTCCAGAACTACATAAACCTCTGGAACTCCGACTTTAAGCGCTGGTATCTCAACACCTTCATCATCGCCCTGGCCTCCGCGGTCCTGGTCACCATCATCCAGCTTTGCATGAGCTACACGCTGTCCCGCTTCCGCTTCAAGATGCGCGGGCCCCTCATGCGGTTCATGCTGATTTTGGGTATGTTCCCCGGGATGCTCACCATGATCATCCTCTACCGGGTCCTCGCCGACATCGGCCTTACCCAGGCCAACGCCGTCCCCGGCCTTATCCTGGTGGGCTTCGCCTCCTCCGGCATGGGGTACTACGTGTCCAAGGGCTTCTTTGACACCATCCCCAAGTCCCTGGACGAGGCCGCCCGCGTGGACGGCGCCACCAGGCTCCAGGTGCTCTACAAGATCATTCTTCCTCTGGCCAAGCCCATCGTCATCTACACCGTCCTCACCGCCTTCATGGGCCCCTGGGGAGACTTCGTCTTCGCCAGATACGTGGCCATGGGCACCTCCGCCGGCTACAACGTGGCTGTCGGTATGTACAGCTGGCTGACAGCCGACCAGATCTTCGGTATGTACACCACCTTCTGCGCCGGCGGCGTGATCGTCGCGCTCCCCGTGACGATCCTCTTCATGTGCTTGCAGAAGTACTACGTCGAGGGCGTTACCGGCGGCGCCGTCAAGGGCTAATAAGAAAGGAGAACAACAGGATATGGCAAGCGTTAAACTGACGAACGTCAAAAAGATATACGATAAGAACGTCGTGGCCGTCCATGACTTCAACCTGGAGATCAAGGATAAGGAATTCGTGGTCTTCGTCGGCCCCTCCGGCTGCGGAAAATCCACCACCCTCCGGATGATCGCGGGCCTGGAGGAGATCTCCGAGGGCACCGTGGAGATCGACGGCGAGGTGGTCAACGACCTCCAGCCCAAGGATCGCGGCATCGCCATGGTCTTCCAAAACTACGCCCTCTACCCGCACATGTCCGTCTATGACAACATCGCCTTCTCCCTCCGGCTCAAGAAGGTCCCCGAGGACGTCATCTACGACAAGGTCACCCACGCGGCGGAGATCCTGGGCATCACGGAGTACCTGATGCGCAAGCCCAGGGCCCTGTCCGGCGGCCAGCGCCAGCGCGTGGCCATCGGCCGCGCCATGGTCCGGGACTCCAAGGTGTTCCTGATGGATGAGCCCCTTTCCAACCTGGACGCGAAGCTCCGCAACCAGATGCGCTCCGAGATCATCCTCCTCCGCCAGAAGCTGGACACCACCTTCATCTACGTCACCCACGACCAGACGGAGGCCATGACTCTCGCGGACCGGATCGTCATCATGAAGGACGGCTTCATCATGCAGGTGGGCACCCCCGACGAGGTCTTTGAGATGCCCGACAACCTCTTCGTGGCGGAGTTCATCGGCGCGCCCAAGATGAACATCATCAAGACCAAGCTGGTGGTGGAGGGCGGCAAGTACTATGTCACCCCCTTCGGCTCCAAGATTTTGGTGGACGGCGATAAGGGCAAGCTTCTTGCCGAGCGCAAGGTCCCGGCGGGGGACATCCTCCTCGGCGTGCGTCCCGAGCACATCGTCCTGGCCCGTGAGGGCGAGGACGCCATCCCCTGCACCCTGGTGGTGGACGAGATGATGGGCTCCGAGCTCCATCTCCACGTGGACACCGAGGACGGCACCCGCCTCATCGTCCGCGTGCCCACGCTGGACCTCACCAAGGCGCAGCGGACCTCCCTGGTGGCCGGGGCCAAGCTCCACATCTCCTTCGAGGGCAAGGCCATGCACCTCTTCGACCCCGAGACGGAGAAAAACTTCCTCACCTGATTGGCAAGATCCCAAAATAAGGACCTTATGGGGCTGTGACCGGTCACGGTCACAGCCCCCTTTGGATGTTTGGAGGATTTTATGAAAAAACGCGTTTTGGCGGCGCTTTTGGCGCTGGCGCTGCTCCTGGCCCTGGCCGGGTGCGGCGGCGGGAAGAAGGACGCCTCCGGGAAATATAAGCTCAGCGACAGCGGCGAGGCCATCATCGACGACAAATCCTGCGCCGCCGCCGTGGCCTCGGAGGACAACTACCGGGTGTTCTACGAGATCTTCGTGGGCTCCTTCTCCGACTCCGACGGCGACGGCATCGGGGACCTCCGGGGGATCATCGACCGGATGGACTACTTAAATGACGGCGACGATAACTCCGGCCTCAGCCTGGGCGTGGAGGGGATCTGGCTCTCGCCCATCTTCCTCTCCGGCAGCTACCACAAGTACGACGTCAACGACTACTACACCATCGACCCCCAGTTTGGCACCGAGACGGACCTGAAGACGCTTTTGAAGGTCTGCCACGAGCGGAACGTCAAGGTCATCCTGGACATGGTCATCAACCACACCGGCCCCAAGAACCCCTGGTTCGAGGCGTTCTGCAAGGCCCACCGCAACGAGGACACCACCAGCGCCTACTACGACTTCTACACCTACTACACCCAGGGCGACACGCCCCCGGCGGGCAGGACCTTCTACCCCATCTCCGGCTCCTCCGACTACTACGAGGGGAACTTCTCCTCCGAGATGCCGGAGCTCAACTACGATAACGAGGCCGTGCGCGAGGCCGTGCTGGATGTGGCCAAGTACTATCTGGACCTGGGCGTGGACGGGTTCCGCTTTGACGCCGCCAAGTACATCTACTACGGCGACGACGCCAGGAGCGCCCAGTTTTGGAGCTGGTTCATGGACGAGCTGCGTGCCATAAAGCCCGACATCTACACCGTGGCGGAGGTCTGGGACGGCGACGGGGTGACGGATACCTACTATCCCGCCCTCAACTGCTTCAACTTCACCACGTCCCAGGCCTCCGGCCTCATCGCCTCCACCGCCCGGGGCGGGGACGTCAACGCCTACACCGGCTATGTGGAGCACTATCTGGACCGGGTGACGGCCCTCAACGCGGACGCCATGATCGTGCCCTTTATCGCCAATCACGACACGGACCGGGCGGCGGGGTACCTCACCGAGGCCAGCGGCAGGATACAGATGGCGGCGAACCTCTATATCCTCTCCTCCGGCTCGCCCTTCATCTATTACGGCGAGGAGATCGGGGCCTCCGGCTCCCGGGGCGGCGCCAACACCGACGCCAACCGAAGGCTCCGGATGGAGTGGGGCGACGGGGACACCGTCTCCGACCCGGAGGGCTCCACCTACAAGGAGGACGGGCGCGTGAGCGCCACGGCGGCGGAGCAGCTGGGCAACGGCGACAGCCTTTTGAGCTATTATAAGAAGCTCATCATGATCAGAAAAGCCAACCCCGCCATCGCCCGGGGCGACTACACGGCCCTCAATTTCACGGACACCCGCCTGGGCGGCTTCGTGTCCGAGTACGAGGGGACCGCCGTGGCGGTGCTGCACAACACCACCGCGGACCCCATAACGGTGGACCTTGCCACGGTGACGGACATCGCGTTTACGAGCCTCAACGCCGTCATCGGCATGGGCGGGGCGGAGCTTAAGGGCACCACCCTCACCCTGGACGGCCAGACCAGCGCGGTCCTGGGCCGGGGCTGACAGACGGATAAGAGGATAAAAATACCCCTGGAAAGGGATAAAATGAGAGACGGAGGTAAAAAAGGTGAATAAAACATGGAGGAAAAAGTTTTCCCGTGCCTTTGGGGCGCTGATGGCGCTGGCGCTGCTGGTGTCCCTGGCGGCGGGAATAGCCGTGGCGGCCGGCGGAAGGAGCTACACCGTTATGCTCCACTACCACCGCCCGGACGGCAACTATGACGGCTGGGACGTCTGGGCCTGGCCCGAGGGACAGGAGGGCACGGCCTACCCCCTTGCCGATGTGGACGGCGAGATGGTCGCCACGATCCCGGTGAGCGTGGGCGTCACGAGGCTCGGCTTCATCGTCCGAAAGGGCGACTGGTCCGAAAAGGACATAAGCCAAGACCAGTACATTGAGCTGCCCGATGTCCTGGCGGGGACGGTCCACGTCTACGTGGAGTCCGGCGTGGAGGGCTACACCCGGGTGGACGGCGAGGACGTGGTCACAGGGGTGCTCATCTCCAAGGCCCGGTACGACCTTATAAACGAGGTCCTTGAGGTTACCGCCACCGGCGAGATCGAGGGCGACGTCAGCGGCGCGTTCCGCGTCGTGGGGCCCGACGGAGACGTGGAGATTGCCTCCGTGACGGCCCAGGGCGGCGGGAAATACACCGTCACCACCGCGACGCCGCTGGACAGCGCCAGCGCCTACATGCTTATCTATGACGGAACGGAGTACAGTATCACGATGCCGAACATCTACTCCACGGAATATTTTGAGTCCGAGTTTACGTATACCGGCGACGACCTGGGGGCCGTCTGGACCCCGGAAAAGACCGCCTTTCGCGTCTGGGCCCCCACGGCCCAGTCGGTCTCGGTGAACCTCTACCAGAGCGGCACGCCGGACACGGACGACCTCATCGAAAAGCTCCCCATGACGCAGGACGTCAACGGCACCTGGGTGGCGGAGAAGGCCGGGGACCTCAATGGCACCTACTACACCTACGAGGTCACGGTGGGCGGCCAGACAAAGGAGGCCTGCGACCCCTATGCCCGCACCACCGGCGTCAACGGCAAGCGGGCCATGGTCATCGATCTGGACGCCACCGACCCGGAGGGCTGGGACAAGGACGCCAACCCCAACGCGGGCCTTCCCTATAACGACGCGGTCATCTATGAGCTGCACGTGCGGGACCTCTCCTCCGACGCCAGCTCCGGCATCGAGCACGCCGGCAAGTTCCTGGGCCTGGCCGAGACCGGCACCAAGACCCCTGGCGGCGTCCCCACGGGCCTGGACCACATCAAGGACCTGGGCGTCACCCACGTGCATCTGCTGCCCTCCTATGACTTCGGCTCCGTGGACGAGACCCGCCTGGACGAGGCCCAGTTCAACTGGGGCTACGACCCGGTGAACTACAACGTCCCCGAGGGCTCCTACTCCACCGACCCCTACAACGGCGCGGTGCG
>CANQZF010000019.1 GCA_947628265.1 uncultured Oscillospiraceae bacterium | reverse complement strand
CGCCTATTTCCGTCATCAACAGCGCCGGCTCCTTCATCGGCGGCACCATCGGCCCCGGCGTGGCCCTGGGGCTGGCGGCGCTGAGCTCCGGCACCAGCCAGCTGCCCAACATCTCCCTGGACCCCCCGGCCAAGGTCATCGGCACCAACACCGTGGACAGTATGCGCTCCGGCGCCGTCCTGGGGGCCGCCGCCATGCTGGACGGCATGATCGGGAGGATCGAGGAGGAGCTTGGTGAGCCCGCCCGCGTCATCGCCACCGGCGGCATCGCCTCCTCCATCGCCCCTTTGTGCAAGCGCAAGATCGAGGTCAACGACAACCTCCTCCTCACCGGCCTCGCCGCGATTTATGAGAGGAACAAAAAGCGGTAAAAAGCGCGAACAATATTTATGGGAGTCGAGCCAGAAACGGTTCGACTCCCATAAAAATAAAACGATTAAAGCAGATACGGCAGCAGATTGTTTTCAAAAAAATCCAGCATATCGCCGACATCGCTGGTGTCACGCCACATATAATAGTTTTTTGTGTATTCCTGAAACCAAAAGGCTATCTCCCGGTTCCGGCGGGGGTCCCTTGTTATATCCCCAACGATGACAAGCCAAAACGGAAGTATTTCCTCAGACAGGCCGCCGGCCTTTCGAAGGAGCCGCATAAGTCCGGGCGTGAAATACTTACAGCTCCTCTCATGGGCGTTACCCCGCCCCGCTTGCATATTTGTATTTTCCACCCATCCGTCCTGCCGCTTGATTTCCCCGAAAAGGATTTTATTGTTGACCAAATTCCTGACAGCGAAATCCATGGAGATGCCCCACTCATATTTGGGCTTGCCGTTGGGCTTTTTCTCATGGATATTCACATTGAAAATCTTTTCGGTCACTTCCTCGGGCAGGGAATATGTAGAATAAATATCGCCGAACTCCCGGGGATGCCGTTCCACCAGGAATTGCCCCGGATATACAGAGTTTAAAGCGTTTTGCAAGGAAATCTGAAATAATTCCTCAGTCTTTAATGCCTTATCTCCGCTGATCGTCTGCCAGTTTGCTCTTTTGCGCAGCTCCTGCGTAGCCATTTTCAGCCCTCCTTTTACAGATCTTTAAAAAGCTCTTCAAGAGAAATGCCAAAGCCGTCCGCGATTTTGCTTATATTTTCCAAAGATATATTTCGCTTCCCTCTTTCAACCGAGGCCAAATATGTTCTGTCCATGCCAATCTGAAGCGCGAATTTTTCCTGACTTAACTGCCTCAACGTCCGCAATTCTCGAACGCGTTTTCCAAACCGTTCTGTGATCATGCGCTCACCTCTATATCATCTTACCATGATGTGTTTTTACGTCAACGGACTATAAGCAACAATTCCCGGCCTACCAGAAAAGTCCGCAATGGTATGTTGACCTTAAATCCAACGAGGAGTATAATATTTATAAGTTCACACGAAAGGAATGACCTTATGGAGACAAGCGAGAAAAACACAGTCAGCGGTTATTCCAAGTATAATAAGGAAGCGAAGCGCCGAAAGAAGATAAACCCCCTGGAGAAAGTTTATCCTTCTTTGCCGTCTGATAAGTATGATGTTATCTATGCAGATCCACCCTGGGATTACGGCGGAAAAATGCAGTACGACAAGTCCTGCGTCAAATCCTTGAATGTGGGTTTTGAGCGTAATATTTTTATCAGTGCCGCCGATTTTAAATACCCCACTTTGAAATTGAGCGATTTGAAGGAGCTGGACGTGGCCTCCATTGCCGCCGATGACTGTATCTTGTTCATGTGGACAACAGGGCCGCAATTCGCAAATTCCATTGAGTTGGGAGAGGCTTGGGGATTTGAATATAAAACCGTCGCTTTTGTATGGGATAAGCAGGTCCATAATCCCGGACGCTATACGCTGTCTCAAACGGAATTTGTTCTTGCGTTCAAAAAAGGGCGTTTTCCATCGCCGCGCGGAGCCAGAAATGTCCGGCAGCTAATATCGGTCCATCGCGGTGAACACAGTGAAAAGCCGGAACAGGTCATTGACGGAATAACCCGGATGTTTCCAACACAAAAGAAAATTGAGCTGTTCGCAAGAAAAAGATATATCGGCTGGGATTGCTGGGGATTGGAGATACCCGATAACAGGGTCGAAATTCTGTCGCGGCAGGATATAGAGACTTCCCTTGATAAAAATGGACAGATCAGCCTTGACCTTATATAAAAAATCGGTGCGCGTTTCTCCTTTAAGGTTAAATCAGCCTCACCGGCCTCGCCGCGATTTATGAGCGGAACAAAAAGCGGTAAATTTTCACCCACAGGTTGAATGACAAATCGCCGCTTTTCTGCTATACTCTCGCAAAAGCCGATTTTCGGGAAAGGAATTTCATCCATGCTCAACGTGTTCGCTTATCAGTATGACCCTCAGATGGCTATGTTCGTAGAATATAGCTTTAGATCTGCGCGCCCATACCCGGATAAGGAACGCTGAGAAGACGTATTTTTAAATTCAGCCGCTTTTCCCTATGGGAAAGCGGCTTTTTTGTATGATTTTTTAAAAGGGAGGTGAACAAAATGTGCCGAATTCCGGTTATAGACCTGGCCCGCACCGGGGCCAATATCGAAAGGCTCCGAAGGGCCGCCGGCCTCACCGTCCGGGACCTCCAGGAGGTTTTCGGCTTCAACTCCCCCCAGGCCATCTACAAGTGGCAGACCGGCTCCGCCCTCCCCACCGTGGACAACCTCCTCATCCTCTCCGCCATCCTGGGCGTGAAGATCGACGACATTCTGGTGGTCAGAACGTAAAAAGGGCCGCCACAGTGTGCGGCCCCTACGGCATGGTATGGGGAAAATAGAGTGAGGCAAAATAAAACGCCGCACTTGACAACGCGGCGGGTATTTGCTATAATGAGGGCACAGGGGAAAACCGCCGTTAGACGGTGGTTCCTCGCGATTGAGTTACAAGAAGTAACCGTATGCTGGGGAGCATTGGGCGGTTACTTCTTGTTGTTTTTATGGATGAATTGCATGATCACAATGACCAGCGTGACAATCGCCACAACTGCCATGGTGTACGCGAAAAGACCTTCGTATGTAACCATCCGTAAACAACACCTCCTCCCGACGAATACGGAGGAGGCAAGAAGCTTCCTCCGGAAAGTTCGGAGGAACGCACCGCCTGACGTCTTGACGGATCCCGGCCGCGCTCATTCTCATGCCCTCGGGCGCGGTTGACATAATGTTATCACATGGCGCGGCGAATGTCAACAAAAAATGGCCGCAGATGGGAAATTTTCGGGGTTTTGGAAAAAACGGAAAAATCTCTTGCATTTATTGTCATTCAATGGTATGTTGTTGTCGAAAAGCAGTTGACTGCTTTTTCAAAGAAGGGGTGAAACTATGTTACTTGAACTTCGGGACATCCACAAATCCTTTGGGGAGAAGAAGGTCCTGACGGGTGTGAGCTTCAAGGCCGAGAGCGGCAAGGCCTTTGGCCTTTTGGGGCGCAACGGGGCGGGGAAGACCACCTCCATCCGCATCCTCATGGACGTGTTCCCGGCAAATTCGGGGGAGGTCCTTCTGGACGGCAAGCCCATCGACTACAAAAAGGTGGGCATCGGGTATCTCCCAGAGGAGCGGGGCCTCTATCCCAAGAAAAAGATCATCGACCAGCTCATCTACTTCGCCCAGCTCAAGGGGATGAAGACCCCCGACGCGGTGAAGAGCATTGATCAGTGGCTCACGCGCCTGGGGATGACGGAATACCGCAATAAACGCCTGGACACCCTCTCCAAGGGCAACCAGCAGAAGATCCAGCTGGTGACGGCCCTGGCCCACGACCCGGAGATCGTCATTCTGGACGAGCCCTTCTCCGGCCTCGACCCGGTGAACGCCATGCTTTTGAAGGACGTGGTGAAGGAGGAGATCGCAAAAGGCAAAATCGTCCTCTTTTCCTCCCATCAGATGAGCTACATCGAGGAGTTTTGCGACTCCATCGCCATCATCAACAAGGGCGTGGTGGCCCTCACCGGGGACCTCTACGACATAAAGCGGGAGTATCCCCGGGACAAGCTGGCCATCCGCTCCACGCAAAGGGAGAAGATCGCCGCCGCCTTCCCCGGAAAGACCTCCGTGGCGGAAAACGGCGAGCTCATCTTGAAGCTCTCGGACCCCGGGGAGAAGATGGCCGTCATGCAGCGGCTCTCCCGGGAGTTTGACATCGACGAGGTCCGCGTATTTGAGCCCAGCCTCAACGACATCTTCGTTGAGTACGCCGGGGAGCAGGAGTGAGGCGCGCTATGGGACAGTTTTCAAAAATCTTCAAATTTGAGCTGAAGGGCTATCTCACAAACAAGGTCTTTGTGGGGGTGACGGCCTTTATCATGGTGGTACTGGCCGTGGTGCTGTTCTTCCCCCGGGTCGCCGACTTTTTTGGCGGCGATGACGAGCCGGACGACCCCGGCACGGTGGAGCCGGGGGAGCGGGACGTGATGCTCGTCAAGGGCGGGGATGAGTCGGTGCGCGCGGCCCTTCAGGAGGCGTTCCCCGATTACGAGGTGCGCCTGGAGGACGGCGACATCCAAACCCCGGTGACCCAGGGGGAGGCCGAGTGCGCCGTGGAGCTTCGGAGCCTTTCCGATTTTACCTATTACGTGGACAACCTCTCCATGTACGACACCAACGCCGACACCGTCAGCGGGGTTTTGACGGAGCTTTACCGCCTCACCGCCATGACGGAGGCGGGCGTCTCCCCGGAGAGGGCCCAGGAGATCATGTCCACCTTCACCCAGTATGAGGTCCAGAGCCTGGGCGTGGACCAGGGGCAGAATTTCTTCTACACTTACATCATGATCTTCGCCCTCTACATGGTGATCCTCCTCTACGGCCAGATGGTGGCGACGAATGTGGCCACGGAGAAGAGCTCCCGGGCCATGGAGGTCCTTGTCACCTCCGCCCGGCCGAACGCCATGATGTTCGGAAAGGTCATGGCCTCGTGTCTCGCGGGCTTTACGCAGCTTGTGTGCATCTTCGGCTCGGCCCTCCTCTTCTACAAGCTCAACGAGTCCTACTGGGCCGGCGTGGGAATCATGGGGATGTTCTTTGATATGCCCGTGGCGCTCCTTGTGTATATGCTGGTGTTCTTCATCCTGGGCTTCCTCATTTACGCCTTCCTCTACGGAGCCATCGGCTCCACCGCCTCGAAACTGGAGGACATCAACACCTCCGTCATGCCGGTGACCATGATCTTCATCGCGGGCTTTATGGTGGTGGTGATGGCCATGACCAGCGGCAGCGTGGATAACCCGCTGATGGTGGCCTGCTCCTACATCCCCTTCACCTCGCCCATGGCCATGTTCACCCGCATCGCCATGAGCCACCCGGCCGCCTACGAGATCGCCATCTCCATCGCCATCCTCGCCGCCTCCTGCGTAGGCGTGGGGGTCGTGGCGGCCAAGATCTATCGCGTCGGGGTCCTTTTATATGGGGCCAGCCCCAAGCTGAAGGATATTCTGAAGGCCGTTAAGAACGCGTGACGGGAGAATAAGGTTGCCGCCTGAAGGCGGCGGATATAATTTCTTTCCATTCTTTTGTCCCGCCAAAAGAATGGAAAGAAACAAAGGAAGAAAAGCGGCCAAGGGGCCCCGCCCCTTGGAACCCCGTTGGGTGCTCCGAAACCCTTTAGTCTGTGCGTTGTATCGGCGGGTCGGCTCCCGCAGTGGTGGACGATACATCTGGGTGGAACCATATCCGCGCGGATGTTGTCGAATTGAGAAGCGGCTACGTCCGCGTAAGCCCGAATTATAAATTCGGGCGACGCTGGCTGGGTGGGGGACGGAAGTCTCTGCGTCTACGCTCCGCCGCGCTACATTGTCTGTTGTCGTGTGGTGGTCGGTAGAGAAGCGGCTATATCCGCTGGCGCTGGCGCTGCGCGCCTCGCGCCTCGCTCCAACACGCCGTACGGGCCGCCGCCCACGGCGGCCCGTTTCCCCAATCTTCCACACGCCTCCCTATAAAAAGGTTTGCGGCTTCGCCGCACATTGAATTATTCGCCGCAAAATTTTGCGGCGAATACTTTTTTCGGGGATGACGCGTTATTTTTGCCGCAATATCAAACCACCGGGGACGGGCCGGCCAGTGTCCGGCCCGTCCCCCCTAAATCCGTTCTATTTTTTAAATCCTGTAGCACCCCCGCCCCAAAATCGGTCTATATAGTAAAGGGCCCTCAAAAAAATTGACCCGAAAGGAGGATGCGCGTGGAGGACGAGGAGCTTTTGGACCTCTATTTTCAGCGCTCGGAGCGGGCGGTCTCCGAGACGCGGGCGAAATACGGCGGGTACTGCCTTTCTGTGGCCAGCCGCGTCCTCTCTGACCGCAGGGACGCGGAGGAGTGCGTCAGCGACGCGCTTTTCCGGGCCTGGAACGCCATCCCGCCGGCGAGACCTGCGGATCTCCGGGCGTACCTTCGGAAGATCACCCGGAACCTGGCTGTGTCCAGGCTCCAGAGCCTCACCGCCCAAAAGCGGGGCGGGGGAGAGGCGGAGCTTGCGCTGGAGGAGCTCGCCGAGTGCGTCCCCTCCACGGACGGCGCGGAGCGGGCGGCGGAGGATATGGCCGTCCGGGACGCGCTGAACGGGTTTTTGGAAAAGCTCCCGGAGCTCACAAGGCGGATGTTCGTGCTGCGCTACTGGTACGTGCTGCCGGTGGCGGAGATCGCGAAGAAGCTCCGCGTGAAGGAGAGCCGCGTCACCGTGACCCTGTATAGAGCCCGGGAGCGGCTTAAGAAGGAATTGGAAAAGGAGGGCATAACCTTATGAAAAATGAGCGGCTTTTTGAAATCATGGGCGATGTGGACGAGGCCTTTGTGAACGGGGCGGAGACGCCCGCGAAGAAATCAAATGGCCGGGTGTGGATAAGCCTCGGCGCGATGGCGGCCTGCGCGGCGGTCATCGTTACGGCGGCCCTGACGCTGCCGAATTTCCGCCCGGACGCGGACATTGAGGAGCCGCCCACAAAGGCGGCGGAAAACGACGTGCCAAAGAAGGACCAAGACCCCTCGGAGAATCCCGAGGAGCCGACGCGGGCCCAAGACCCCTCGGAGGGGCCCCGGGAACCGACGAAGGACGACGGCGCGAACACGCCGGATTCCCCGGAGGGTATGGACAACGGTTATGGCAGAATAGGCGGAAAGCTCGCCACCCTCCGCCTCCTGGAGGCGTTTAAAGCCGCGGATGGGCCCATCGAGTTGAGCGCCACGGTGAGCCTCGGTTGGCACTTCAACGACTACGTCTATGAGGGAATCCCCTTGCGCCAGATCGAGTCCCTCTATGATGAAGAAAGACACATGCTTGGTTTGATGGAGGAGCTCATAAAGGAGGGCGAGTACCTCAAATACGGCGAGGCCCTTTGCACCACGGGGGCCCCGGACGGGACGGTCTACGCCCGGGAGCTTTACGAGGAGCGCGTCAGCTATTACGGGGCGCTTCTGGACAAGTACATCGTGGACGGGGAATTTTTGCTTGACGAGCTCAAAAAAGATATGGAGAATTTTGAGCCGGTCTATGAGACTATGTTTAAAAACGCCAAAGACGCCCTGAGGACGGAGAGCGTGCGCGCGCTTCGTGACCTCATCACGGAGCAGGGATTCGCGTGCGCGATCTCCGACTCCGGCTGGAGCGTCACCGTTACCATGACCGAGGCGCAGCTTGAGGCCCTGGAGCTTCCCCTCGGCGACGACTGGGAGTTCTTTTTCGACATCGCCCACGCGGAGGATGTGCCCATGGATTTTACGGACGGCGCGGTCCCTGACGGGCCCTCGATGACCGGGGATAACCCCGCCATAGACCTGGGCGAGGCCGATTTGGGCGGAAAATATGTGACCGCGCGCCTGCAGGAGGTGCTCCGTGAGACGGAGGGGCCCGTGGCGATGACGGCGGGGGTGCGCGGCTTTGACTGGGAATTCGTCTATGAAGGCCGCACCCTCGATGAGCTCCAGCGACTTTGCGAGGAGGTGACGGATGTCCTCTATAAGTTGGAGGAGCTTTTAAAGGAGGGCGAGTATCTCAAATACGGCGAGGCGATGTGCACCACGGGCGCCCCGGACGGGACGCGGTACGCCAGGGATCATTATGAGTATCTGACGGCCTATTACGGGGAGCTTCTGGACCAATACATCGTGGACGGGGAGTTCCTGCGGGAAAACGTGGAGCGGGATTTGGCGGAAAAGGAGGACGTCTACGAAAGCTTCTCCCGCGCCCTGACCGCGTACCACGCGGTGCGTGTCTCAACGCTCTACCACCGCCTCTCGGCCCTGGGGATCGCTTGCGCCCTCTCCGAGAGCGGAGGGACCATCCTCCTCACCATGACCCCGGCGGAGTTTGAGGCTCTGGACCTCACCGATATATCCGGCACGGCCTCCGACGGAAGCTGCAGTTGGGGCTATGTCTTCTACCTCGCGGGCGCGGAGAACGACCCCATGGATACGGGAGACATTTCCCTGCCGGAATAAAGCGGACTATGGAAAAGCACGTTACGGCGTAGGTCGTAACGTGCTTTCAGACTGTCAAAACAGGACGATTACCGGTCCAGATAAAAGATGATGTCGGCCTTGCCCTGCTGGGAGGTGCCGAGGTAGACGTGGTCGTCAAAGCCGCCTATGACAAAGCCCTCCTTCAAATAAAAGAGGCACGCGCTGAGATTGTTGTCCTGTCCCACGGTGTAGAGGCCGTTGTAGCCCCTGGCGCGGGCGAGCTCCAGCGAGGCGCGGATCAGAGCGCTCCCGACGCCCTGACGTCTGTACATTCTGTTGACCTTCAAATCCTCCAGGTACATGTGCTTGAACCAGGCGTCCGCCAAAAGGGCCAGGCCGACGCATCGGTCCCCGTCATACGCGCCCAGAAAAGCGTGGTTGACGGAGAGGGCGTCAAAGTCGTAGCTCTCGTCAGGAAAGCACATCTCGCCCACGTCCTCAGCTGTGAACCGCTCCGTCGTATACCGCCATGTCCCGTTTTCAAAGGAGGGGCGCATCCGCCCCCAAAGCGTGAAGGGCTCGTTGGGAAGGCGCAGATACTCCCTGCGCACGTGATCGATGGGGCGTATCTCTATCATCGTATGACCTCCTTAAAAATCGGTTGATCTCATGAGGGGTTTGCCGGTTTTGATTTTTTATAAGCATTATACAGCGCGGATGGGAAAAAATCCAGCGTTTCCCCGGAAAACGGGTGGGGAAGCATTGCGCGTTGATTAGGGGCCCGGATGAAAATTGAGGGACGGGCCGCCAAGAGAGGCGGCCCCTACGGCGGTGGTTGAGGGTGCGGCGGTGAACGGGGGACGGGCCGGCACGGTGCACCCAAGGGCATTCCCTACGGTCATCCGGCCCTTACGGCGATTTACGAGGGTACGGTGGTGGACGGGGGGATGGGCCGCCGTGGGCGGCGGCCCGTACGGCGGGTTACGAGGGTACGGCGGAAGACGGGGAGACGGGCCGATGTGGTCATCGGCCCCTACGGCGTTGCTTGGAAGCGCACCGCACCAGCGATGCGCGAGGCGCGAAGCGCCAGCGCCAGCGGATATAGACGCTGGTCTACCGATTACCACACGACAAGCACCCAGGCAGCGCGGAAATATTCAGACGCAATCTCTACCGTCTACCGCCCAGGCAGCGTCGCCCGAATTTATAATTCGGGCTTACGCGGACGTAGGCGCTTGTCAATACGACCACACCCGCGCGGATATGGTTCCACCCAGATGTATCGTCCACCACTGCGGGAGCCGACCCGCCGACACAACGCACACGCCAAAGGTTTCAGAGCACCCAACGGGTTCCAAGGGGCCCCGCCCCTTGGTCGGTTTCTCCCCTTTGCTACTTTCCGCTCTTTGACGAAATCAAAGAGCGGAAAGTAGATCCCGCCGCCCAAAGGGCGGCACCCTTTTTAAAAACCCCCGGAGGGCCTCCACTCCGGGCCGCCGAGGGCGGCGGCCCCTACGGCGGGGAAGGGGGGAACCAAAGAGTGGAAAGTAGATCCCGCCGCCCAAAAGGGCGGCATCCTTTTTAAAACCCCCGGAGGGTGGGCACCGCCCAAAAGGGCGGCATCCCTTTTAAAAACCCCCGGAGGGCGCCGGTATCCTTTTCATAATTTTCAAGAAAACTATTTAAAATCCCCGGAGGATGTGGTATACTGTCTTTTAAATCGCAAAATCGTATGGAGGAAATGCCCATGAACGAGATTTTGAAGCTCCTGGAGGAGGACAGCCGCTACACCCCCGCCCAGATCGCCGACATGACCGGCAAGGACGAGCAGTACGTCCGGGACACCGTGAAGCGGTGCGAGGAGGAGCACATCATTAACGGCTACACGGCCCTCATCGACTGGGACCGCACCAGCGAGGAGGCCGTCACCGCCTTTATCGAGGTGAAGATCACCCCCCAGCGGGACGACGGCTATGACCGCATCGCCCGGAGAATCTACCAGTACGACGAGGTGGAGAGCCTCTACCTCATGTCCGGCAGCTTCGACTTCTCCGTCATCGTCTCGGGCAAGTCCCTTCGGGAGGTCAGCCGCTTTGTGGCGGAGAAGCTGGCCCCCATCGACGGCGTCACCAGCACCGCCACCCACTTCATCATGAAGCGCTACAAGGATAAGCACCGGGCCTTCACCGTGGAGCCGGAGCAGGAGGAGCGGACGCTGTTTGTATGATGGACTATGAGAGCATCCTGTCCCAGAGGGTCCAGTCGCTCCAGCCCTCCGGGATACGCCGGTTTTTCGACATTCTGGACACCATGCAGGACGCCATCTCCCTGGGGATCGGCGAGCCGGACTTTGTGACCCCCTGGCACATCCGGGAGGCGGGCGTGTACTCCCTGGAGCAGGGGCACACGAAATATACCTCCAACGCCGGCCTCATCCGGCTGCGTACCGCCATTTCCGAGTATTTATACCGCCGCTTCGACCTGCGCTATGACCCCCAAAAGGAGGTCTTTGTCACCGTGGGCGGGTCGGAGGCCATCGACCTTTGCATAAGGAGCCTTCTAAACCCCGGGGACGAGGCCGTCATCCCCGTGCCCAGCTTCGTCTGCTACGGGCCCCTGGTCACCATGGCCCAGGGCGTGCCGGTCTATGTGGAGACGAAGGCGGAGAACGATTTTAAGCTGACGCCGGAGGAGCTGCGCTCGGCCATAACGCCGAGGACAAAGCTCCTCATCCTCCCGTACCCCAATAACCCCACCGGCGGCATCATGGAGCGGGGGGACCTGGAGGCCCTGGCGGAGGTCCTGCGGGGCACCAATATCATGGTGCTGTCGGACGAGATTTACGCCGAGCTCACCTACGGCCAGCGCCACGTCTCCCCGGCAAACCTGCCGGAGCTCTACGAGCGGACCATGGTGGTCAACGGCTTTTCCAAGGCCTACGCCATGACCGGGTGGCGGCTGGGGTACGTCTGCGGCCCCGCCGCCGTCATCAAGCAGATGCTGAAAATCCACCAGTACGGCATCATGTCCGCCCCCACTACCAGCCAGTACGCCGCCATCGAGGCCCTGCGCAACGGCGACGGGGACATCGAGACGATGCGGGCGTCCTACGATAAGCGCCGCAAGCTGATGCTGGCGGGCTTCCGGAGGCTGGGGCTTTCCTGCTTCGAGCCCCGGGGGGCCTTTTACATGTTCCCGTACATCGGCGGCCGGGGGCTTTCCAGCGAGGAGTTCTGCACCCGGTTTTTAAAGGAGGAGAGAGTCGCCATTATCCCCGGCTCCGCCTTCGGAGAGGGCGGGGAGGGGTACGCCCGCGTCTGCTATGCCTCCAGCGTCGAAAATATCGAGACGGCCCTAAAGCGCTTAGGCGACTTTTTGGGGAGACTTTCATGAGGCGCGTCCGCGAGCGCGCTTACGCAAAGCTGAACCTGACCCTGGACGTATTACGCAAACGCCCCGACGGGTACCACGACATGGAGATGGTCATGCAGACCGTGGATCTCTATGACACGGTTGACATAACATTAAATGACGTGCCGGGGATAGAGGTTGGTATAAGTAGAGACGATCTGCCGAAAAATCTACATAATCTTGCCGGCAAGGCGGCAGCGGAGTTCCTGAATTTTGTTAACGAATCTGTGGGTGTATCGGTTTACATAACCAAGAACATCCCCGACAAGGCGGGGATGGCGGGGGGCTCCGCCGACGCCGCCGCCGTGATCCGGGGGCTGGATAAGCTCCTGGAGACGCGCCTATCGGATAAGGAGCTTTTGGAGCTCTGCGCCAAAGTTGGCTCCGACGTGCCCTTCTGCCTCCGGGGCGGGACGGCGCTGGCCAGGGGGCGGGGGGAAGTTCTCACTGACCTCCCGGCGCTGCCAAGGTGCGGCATTGTCATTGTAAAGCCGGACTTCTCCGTCTCCACCCCGGCGCTTTTCGGGGCGCTGGACGGACAGGAGATCGAAAACCGCCCCGACACGGCGGGCTTTCTGGACCTTCTGAAAGCCGGGGACCTTCCCGGGATGGGAAAAAAGCTCTACAACGTCTTTGAACCCGTCCTGCCGCCCCCGGAGCGGGAGACGGTGGACGCCATCAAGGCCCACCTCCTCCGAAACGGGGCCTTGGGCGCGTGCATGACCGGCACCGGCTCGGCGGTTTTCGGCCTTTTCCCGTCTTTGGAGGCGGCGAAAAGGGTGAAGCCCCTCCCATACGCAACCTTTTTTGCCTCCCCCGTGGAAAAAACCGTATAATAAACGCAAAATCGGGCAATGCTATCCGTGGCACTGTCCGATTTTTTCATTTCGCGAGG
Organism: uncultured Oscillospiraceae bacterium; assembly: GCA_947628265.1. GTDB lineage: Bacteria > Bacillota > Clostridia > Oscillospirales > Oscillospiraceae > RUG626. The sequence goes on along the minus strand of CANQZF010000019.1, from coordinate 2,075 downwards.
TACTTATGAAGCTGAAAGTATGGGAAAAGGCGCTTATTTGCGCCGTGCTGTTCACATTTATTTTGGGCTTTGACGCGAGCGCCGAGGCGTCGGAGCTTAGCGGCAAGCTGGTGCGGCTCCACGTGGTGGCCAACTCCGACACCGAGGCCGACCAGACGCTAAAACTCCAGGTCCGGGATGCCGTGCTTGCGGAGCTGCGCCCCAGGCTGGAGGGGGTCTCCGACGCAAAGGCCGCCCGGGAGATCATTTCAAATAGCCTTACCGACCTTGAAAAGGCGGCGGGGGAGGTCATTCGTGAAAACGGCTTCGACTACGCCGTCACCGCCACGATTTTAAAGGAGAGCTTTCCCACCACGCAGTACGACAATTTTTCTCTCCCCGCCGGGGAGTACCTGTCCCTGCGGGTGAAGATCGGCGAGGCGCGGGGCCACAACTGGTGGTGCGTGGTCTTCCCGCCCATCTGCGACGCCGGGGAGCTGGAGCCGGAGACCTCCGCCGCTATCGGCCTATCCGATGCCGACCTTGGCCTCATCACCCAGGACACCCCGGGCTACACCGTGAAATTTAAATTCATCGAGCTTATCCACGCGCTTTTTGAGCTGTTCAAATAACGAAAGGGCGGGTTTAACCCCCGTTTATCGGACCGCCGTCCCAACCCGCCGTAGGGGCCGATGACCACATCGGCCCATTCCCTCGATTTTCCACACCTGTCCCGAAAAAAGGTTTGCGGCTTTGCCGCACATTAAATTATTCGCCGCAAAATTTTGCGGCGAAAACCGTTTTTGGGGATGGCGCGTTTATTTTTGCCGCAATATTGACCAACCGGGAATGGGCCGATGTGGTCATCGGCCCCTACGGCGGAATTATAGATTTCAGCGTTTACCGGGAGGCGGATGCGTATCGAAGGGACGGGCCGGCACGGTGTCCGGCCCCTACGGCAACCTTTTGCGTTTAAATCTAATATTTCGATTATCACACCGCCCGAAAAATACGCCGTACGGGCCGCCGCCCACGGCGGCCCATCCTCCGATTTATGATCCGTCTCCCAAACGTTTCGCAATTTTCCCGTACGGGCCGGACACTGGCCGGCCCGCTTCCCTGATTTTCCACGCGCGTCCCGAAAAAAGGTTTGCGGCTTTGCCGCACATTAAATTATTCGCCGCAAAATTTTGCGGCGAAAACCTTTTTCGGAGAGGGTGCGGTATTTTATATCGCAATATCGACCAACCGGCATGGGCCGATGTGGTCATCGGCCCTTACGGCGGAAAATAGGGTTTTGTTTTTACCGGGAAGCGGGTGCGTATCGGAAAAATGGGCCGCCAAGAGTGTCCTGCGCGATAGGGAAACAAAGTGAACCGAGGGGCAAGGTGGTACGGCAAACCGAAAAGACGTAGTTGCAGTTCGACTACGTCTTTTCGGCTTTTTTGTATTTGTGAGGAATTGGAATGGTTTTTTCGGAAATCGATTTCATGCGGCGATGCTTATTGAGAAAACCGCAATAATCTTCAGCGCAATGTGCAGGGATAAATATAAGCCGAAATAGGTGTTGCGATGAGAGCACGCTCCCAGACCGAGCAACAGACCCATATATTAAAAATTATTCAATTATCTGTTGGACAATCACGTCAATAGGGGCGCGCGGAAAACTTTCCGAAATGCTCTCGCACATTGGAAGGTTTCGTGCGCAGGGTATGTGGCTGCACAGCTAATCGAGGATATTTGGAAGATAACGCATAATTGTGCAGAGCTATTCATGTGTAAAGTTTACAACTATTTTACAACTCAAACTTGATTTTTATGGACGGATTTACTATGATTAGATAGGGAAATATAAACATACGGCGGGGTGCTTTGATGAACATCAACAACCTGAACTTCACCTCTTTCATCCGCACGGCGGAGGCGGGGAGCTTCAATAAGGCGGCGGAGGAGCTGTTTATTACATCGGCGGCGCTTATAAAGCAGATAAACCAGCTGGAGAACGACATCGGCGTTCGGCTTTTTGACAGGACACACCGGGGGCTGACGCTGACGAAAGCGGGGGTGTCGCTCTACAAGGACGCCAAGTACATCAC
>CANQZF010000018.1 GCA_947628265.1 uncultured Oscillospiraceae bacterium | reverse complement strand
TGACCATCATGATGAAGCTCCCCACCACCGTGACGACGCTGGTGATGATCTGCACCACGTCCGAGGAGAGGCTCATGGTCACCACGTCCACGTCGTAGCTGACGCGGCTGATGATGTCGCCGGCCTGGTTGCGGTCAAAGTAGCTCACCGGCATCACCATGAGCTTGTGGAACACGTCCCGGCGCATGTGGTTGGCGATGCGCCGGCCCACCCGGGCCATGCCGATACCCACCAGAAAGCTCATGAGGGTGCTCCCCACGTAGAATACCAGCATCAAGAAGGCGTAGTGGAGCACCTCGGACATGTCGATATGGCCGGGGCCCTGCTTGAAGCCCTCCTCCACCACGCCGATGGCCTTACCGGCCAGGCGCGGGCCCAGGAGGTTGCCCACGTTGCTCAAAAACGCCACCAGCACCAGGGCCACCACGACCCATTTGTACACCGCCATATAGCGGATGATGCGCAAGAGCGTGCGCTTCGCGTCCTTGGGCTTGCGCTTTTCGCCGCCCCTGTCTCCTTTTCCGGGCATCTCTACACCTCCTCACTCGATCTCGCCCATCTGGGCCTCAAAGGTCTCCCGGTAGGGCCGGCAGGTCCTCATAAGCTCCTCGTGGGTGCCAAGTCCGATACATTTTCCGTTGTCCAGCACCAAGATCTTCGTCATGTTCATGACGCTGGAGACCCGCTGGGCGATCATGATGATGGTGCTGTCGCCGTGATGCTCCGCGATGGCCCGGCGCATGGCCGCGTCGGTCTTGTAATCGAGGGCGGAGGAGGAGTCGTCCAGCACCAGGATCTCCGGGTTCGCTGCCAGGGCCCGGGAGACGAAGATCCGCTGCTTCTGGCCGCCGGAGAGATTCGCGCCCTTGATGGCGGCCTCGTGGTCGAGGCCGTCGGGGAGGCCCGCGATGAACTCCGCCGCCTGGGCGTCCCGGACGGCGGCCAGAACGTCGTCCTCAGAGACCTTCCGGCCGAAGGCGATGTTCTCCCGCAGGGTGTCCTGGAACACCATGTCGTTTTGGAAGACGGTGCCGAAGCGGCGGCGCAGCTCGTCCTTGTCGTAGGTGCGCACGTCCCGGCCGTCCACGAAGACGCCGCCGGAGGTGGCGTCGTAAAAGCGCATCAGAAGGTTTATGATGGTGGTCTTTCCGCAGCCCGTGGGCCCGATGATCCCCAGGCTCTCCCCCCGCTTCACGGCAAAGGAGATGTCGGAGAGGGCCTTGGCCCGGGTCTCCCCCACAAAGCCGGAGCGGTCCTCGCTGTCCTCGCCGTAGCTGAAGTCCACGTTCTCAAAGCGGATGAACTCGTCCCCGGCGGGCTTTTTGGCCTCCTCCTCCGTGAGCACCGTGAGGTCCGTGTCGGCGTCGATGACGGTGGCGATGCGGTTGGCGCTGGCGGAGGCCCGGGACATGGTCATGAAAATGCGGGAAAGGCCCATGATGCCCATGGTGATCATGTTGAAGTATGTAAGGAACGCCAGGATGACCCCGGGCTCCATGACCCCCTCGTTCACCCGGCGGGCGCCGATGATCACCACCAGCGCGAGAGCCGTGTTGAGGCACATCTGCATAAAGGGCCCGGGGATGGCCATGACGGTGGTGGCGGTGATGTCGCTCTTTGTCATATCCTCGTTGACTTTGGCAAAGCGCCGGGTCTCGTAGTCGGACTTGGAGAGGGCCTTCACCACCCGGATGCCGGTGATGTTCTCCCGCATGACCCGGACCACCACGTCCAGCTTCTGCTGGACCTTGGCGTAGAGGGGCAGGCCCTTGGCGGAGACCCCCAGGATGATGGCCAGGAGCAGAGGCAGCATGATCACCATGATGAGTGCCAGATGGGCGTCCATGAGCATGGAGACGAAGATGCCCCCCACCAGCATCATGGGGGCGCGGATGCACATGAGCTGGAGCTGCTGGACCGCAGACTGGACGTTGTAGCTGTCCGAGGTCATGCGGGAGATAATGCTGGGCAGTCCGAAGGCGTCAAACTGCGCCCCGGACAGGTTCTCCGTCTTGCGGAAGAGCTCCTGGCGGACATCAAAGCTCACGTGGTGGGCGTTGTTGATGGCGCGCCGGTTGGCCCGGACGTTCAGCTCCCGGCAGAGGATAGCTGTCAGGAACATTCCCAGGCCCCAGAGAATCACCGGCAGGAGCTTTCCCTCCGGCACCACGTTGTCGATGATGTGCTCAAAGATGGTGGGCAGCAGCAGCTCCACCACCGTCCCCAAAAGCTTCATCACCATGGCGATGAGCACCAGCTTTTTATATTTTCCCATGGACCGGAATATGAGCTTCACTTGCCGTCCACCTCCCTTCTCCATCTGTCGTAGTCGTCCACGATTTTTTGGAGCATGGCCCGGAGCCGGTCCTGCTCCTCCCCCGTCAGCGCCGCGAAGAGCCTGTCGTCCCCAATCTCCCGGGGCTCCCGGGCCCGCTCCATACCGAGCTTGGTAAGGCGTATGACAATGCGCCGCCGGTCCTTCTCGTCCGGGGCGCGGGTGATGACGCCGAATTTCTCCATCCTGGCCACAAGCTCGCTGAGGCTCCCGGCCTGGATGCCCAGAAGCTCCTGGAGCTGGCGCTGGGTGAGCTCCCCGCGCTCATACAAAAGGGCAATGATCCGTTTCCGGCTGGCGCTGCGGCCAATGCGCCGGGAGATGATGTTGGAGCACCGCAAAAATAGGGCGTGGAGCGACCCATCATCCTGGGAGCGCTCTCTGGCCTCCTCCTCGTCCATTCCAGTTCCCTCCAATTCGTTAGGTTCCTTATAATCAATGAAATTATAGCCCTTGTCCAGGCAGTTGTCAAGGGTCCTAACGATTTTCAGACATCCGGCGAAAAACGGGGAATTTGGCGTTGAAATGATGTGCAAATTGGTGTATCATAGCTCTTGCGAATAAAATTTCTGGGGGTACATATGAGGCTTTTGCTTATTCGCCACGGCGACCCGGACTACGAAAAGGACTCCCTCACCCAAAAAGGCTGGCGGGAGGCCCATCTTTTGGCCGACAGGCTGGAAAAGGAGACGCTGGACCACATCTACGTCTCTCCCCTGGGCCGTGCCCGGGACACGGCGGCGGAGACCCTGCGCAGGATAGGCCGGGAGGCGGAGGTCTGCGACTGGCTCCGGGAGTTCCAGGGGCAGATCTGGCGGCCCGACGACAAGACCCAGCGCCACATCAGCTGGGACTGGCTGCCCCGGGACCGGGCGGCGGACCCCCGCCTCGGGCGGGTGGACGCTTGGTTTGAAAACCCCGCCATGGCGGAGGCGGACATGAAGCGGGAGTACGACTGGGTGACGGGGAGCTTCGACGCGCTCCTGGCCCGCCACGGCTATGTCCGGGATCAGGGCTTTTACCGGGCGGAGCGGCCCAATCACGGGACGGTGGCGCTCTTCTGCCATTTCGGCGTGGGGTGCGTGCTCCTGAGCCGCCTTTTGGACGTGTCGCCCATGGTGCTCTGGCACGGCCTGTGCGCCGCCCCCGCCTCCGTCACCACCGTGATGACCGAGGAGCGCCGCCAGGGCATCGCCCAATTCCGGATCACCGAGTACGGCGACGTCTCCCACTTAAAGCTCCACGCCGAGCCCCCCGCCTTCTCCGCCCGGTTTTGCGAGTGCTTCACCGACGATACTAGGCACGACTGAAAAAGTCCCCCTCCGAACCGGAGGGGGACTTCTTTATGGGAAGTTTTATAGGGTTTCGTAGAAAATCAGTGCTATGACGGACAGGGCGAGGTAGACGCCTCCCGCCAGGAGCATGGCGGCGGAGCCTCGGCGCTCGGCGGCTTTGCGCTCCTTGTACTGGTAGATGTCCTCCTTCTCGTCCGTCTTTTTGAGGAAGGGCAGGAAGGTCTCCAGCGTGGATTTGGCGCCGTAGCCCATGACATCAAAGACGCCCTGGTTGCGGGCGGTCTTGATCCCGCCAAGGCCCAGGAGCATCACCGACGCCACAAAGAAACCGTCGCACAGGCACCTTACGACCTCGTAGTCCCTGCTCAAATTCAGCGCGAAGACAGCGGCGGCGATGACGAAGCCTACCGCAAGGTAGATGAGAAAATCTTTTTTCTTCTCTTTCATTTTCCGGCAAGCTGGGCCATGATGCGCTGGTACTCCGCCTCGTTGCACTGTACGAAGTGGCCGGGGCGGACCTCCCGGAAGCTGGGCTTATCCACGCTGTAATCGTGCTCGGCCAGGGGGTTATAGGTGATGCGCTTTCTGGCCTTCTCGTAGATGGGATCGGGCAGCGGGATGGCGGACAGCAGGGACCGGGTGTAGGGGTGCAGGGGGTGGGCGAAGAGCTCGTCGGAGTCCGCAAGCTCCACCATCTTGCCGAAGTACATGACGCCGATGCGGTCAGAGAAGTACTTGACTACGGAGAGGTCGTGGGCGATGAAGAGGATGGTGAGGCCGAACTTCTCACGAAGCTCATTGAGGAGGTTGATGACCTGGGCCTGCACCGACACGTCCAGGGCCGATACCGGCTCGTCGGCGATGATGAGCTCCGGGTTCATGATGATGGACCGGGCCACGCCGATACGCTGGCGCTGGCCGCCGGAGAACTCGTGGGGGTACCGGGAAGCGTGCTCCCGCACCAGGCCCACCAGCTCCAGCATCTCGTAGACCTTCTCGTCAATGACCTTCTTGTCCCGCTCGCCCTGGATGACCAGGCCCTCGGAAATAGTCTCACGGACGGTCATACGGGGGTCCAGAGAGGCGATGGGGTCCTGGAAGATCATCTGGATCTGGGTGACAAGTCGGGTATTTTTGGCCTTGCGCATGGCGTCCTTATACTCGGCCTGGAGCTTGGACTTCTCCTCGCCGGAGGCCTTGGCCAGAAGCGCCTCGTACTTCTCCCGAGTCTCCTTCTGGAGCTGCTCGGAGTACATTTTATCGCAGTTTTTCTGGTCGTTTTTGGCGGCCTTGATTTCCTCCTTGAGCTGGGCGGCCCGGGCGGGGTCCTTGCAGGCCTTCAGCTCCTCCTTGAGCTTCTGGGTGCCGGCGCAGATCCTGACGCCCTTGAAGTAGACGTTGCCGGAGGTGATGTTATAGAGCTTGATGATGGAGCGCCCGGTGGTGGTCTTTCCGCAACCGGACTCGCCCACGAGGCCGAAGACCTCGCCCTTCTTGATGTCGAAGCTCACGTCGTCAACGGCCTTAGTCACAAAGTTCCCGGCCTTGAAATACTGGCAAAGGTGCTCAACGCGGAGCAGGGTCTCCTGTTCACTCATGCTTGGTCTCCCTCCTTGCGTTCATTCTCGCGATCCTGTCCGTAACGGCCTTGGGCGGATCCACCTTGGGCGCGTCAGGGTGCAGGAGCCACGTGGCGGCGTAGTGGGTGTCGGAAATCTTGAACATGGGCGGCTGGCGCTCGAAATCGATAGCCATGGCGTACTGGTTCCGGGGCGCGAAGGCGTCGCCCTTGGGGGGATAGATCATGTTGGGCGGTGTGCCGGGGATGGCGTTGAGCTTCTCGTTGGTGTCGAGGTCCGGCATGGAGCTCAAAAGCGCCCAGGTGTACGGATGCGCGGAGTGGTAGAAGATGTCCTCGCTGGTGCCGTACTCCACGATCTTTCCGGCGTACATGACGGCCACGCGGTCCGCCATATTGGCCACGACGCCCAGGTCGTGGGTGATGAAGATGACGGAGAGCTTACGTTCCTCCTTCAGCTCGTTGATGAGCTCCAGGATCTGGGACTGAATGGTCACGTCCAGAGCGGTGGTGGGCTCGTCGCAGATGAGGATGTCGGGGTTGGCGGCCAGGGCGATGGCGATAACGATGCGCTGGCGCATACCGCCGGAGAACTCGAAGGGGTACTGGGTGTAGCGCTTGTGGGGCTCGGCGATACCCACTTCCTCCATGAGCTTGATGGCCCGGTGCTTGGCGATCTGGCGGGTGACCTTGGCCACCACGCCGGAGGCGTTCTCTTTGAGGTAGTCGATGACGCCCACGGTCTCCTGCCGGTAATCCCGGTTGGGGGCGTCCTTCAAAACCTGGTCGTAGTGATCGCAAAGGCGGTTGATGAGGTGGGCGATGTTGCCCTTAATGAGCTCAAGGTCCGTGACGGCGGGGTCGGCCAGCTCATAGCCGGGCTTCTTGCCCTTCGCCACCTTGGCGTCGTACTTGCGCTTCTCGGAATTATACTTGCGCATGACCTTCACGTTGGCCTTGACGCCGTGGAAGTAGTTGTCGATCTCGCTTCTCATGCTGGACGGGAAGGTCAGCGTCAGGCTGTCCTTGGTGATGGCCAGCTTATCCACGGTCTTAGCCACGGCCTCGTTGAGCTTTTTCATGGTGGCGTTGCACTCGGACTTGTCCAGGTTCTCCCGGGCGAACACAGGCAGCGCGGCCTTCAGCTCCCGGGTGGCCTCCTCCATGGCCTTGCGGCTCTCGGCGGCGGAGTACTCCAGCGCCCGGTCCGCGTCGCTGATGAAGGCAAGCATGAAGTTGTCGTCCAGATACTTCCGGAGGTACGCGTTGAGCTCGTCCAGCTCCATATCGGGGAGGGGCTGGCCGGAGAAGGTCAGATAGTAGCCCATGCGGAAGAAATTGGGCACGGGCTTGCCGATGGCGTCCCCCAAAATGGCGCGGATGGCGTGGAGGTCCTCCACCACCGCCTTATAGTCCTTGCGGCGGAAATCGGACTTGACCTTGCTTGTGAGGGACCAAACTTCGTCCTTCTTCGCCTCGGGCACCACATAGGCGTTGATGGACTCCCGAGACTGGCGGATGATGTCGCCAAGGCGGTCGGCGGCGTCCTTGCCCACGGAGTTCTTCTCCAGCTCAAAGGCCAGCTTGTCGATGTCCTCGGCGGCCTCCTGGGCGTTCTCGTGGGCGGTGTTGTAGGCGGACTCCAGCTCGATGTGCTTAAACTCGAACTTGTCGAACTTCTTGCAGTTCTCGGGACCACGGGAGGCCTCGTCCGGGGTCTTGGCGGACTTCACCATGGTGTCCGAGAGGTTCTTGAGGTACGTATTGAAGTTCCTGCGGCTCTCCCGCTGGCGGATCTTGCCCTTTAAGAGCATGGCCTCGGTGAGCTGACGGCCGATGCGGACGATGGGGTTGAGGCTGGACATGGGATCTTGGAAGATCATGGAGATCTTGTCGCCCCGGATCTTGTGGAAATCGTCCTCGGAGATCTTCAAAAGGTCCTGGCCGTCATAGATGATCTCGCCGGACTCCACGATGGCGTTGCCGGCCAAAATGCCCAGGATGGCGCGGCTGGTGACGGACTTTCCGGAGCCGGACTCGCCCACGATGGCCAGGGTCTCGCCCTTGGCAAGGTCAAAGTTGATGCCCCGGACGGCCTGGACCTTGCCGTTGGAGGTGCGGAAGGAGATTCGAAGGTCTCTAACTTCTAATTTCTTTTCCATCAGTCGTCGATCCCCCTTGTCGTCGGGTTAAAGGCGTCTCTCAGGCCGTTGCCGAAGAGGTTGAAGCAGATCATCAGTAGTCCCAGGAAGATACTGGGGTACAACATGGCGTGGGGGGCGGTGGTGACAACCGCATTGCCCTGGGAGAGCAGGGTGCCGATGGTGGTACCGGCATAAGTGGTGAGGTCAACGATGCCAAGGTAGGTCATGCTGGTCTCGGAGCTGATGACCCCGGGGATGACCAGGGCGCAGCTGGTGATGATGGAGCCGATGCCGTTGGGGAAGATGTGCTTGAACATGAGCCTCTTATCGGAGGCGCCCAGGGTCCGGGCGGCCAGAATGAACTCCTGCCCCTTGAAGCGGTAGAACTGCCGCCTTGTCAGGGCCGCCATGCCGATCCACCCCGTTAGGACGAAGGCGAACAGGAACGATCCCACGACGCCCACCTTCTGGGCCAGATGCAGCTGGAAGAGGGTCGTTACAACGATAAACGGGACGCCGGAGAGGATGTCGGAGATACGCTCCAGAGTCATATCCACCCAACCGCCGTAGTAGCCCTCGACAGCGCCGTAGAAGGCGCCGATAGTCAGGTTGATGGCGGACACCAGGATGGCGAAGAGGATGGAGAACCGGGCGCCCACGCCGATACCGCAGAAGATGTCCTGCCCCAGGGCGTTGGTGCCCATGATGTAGCTGGGCTCGCCGCCGTCATGTAAATAGCGGAAATAGTTGTAGTAATTGATGCGGCACTCGGCAGCGCCGGAGCGGATGAAGGAGTATATGTAATTGCCGGGGTCGCTGGGGATACGGATGGAGTTGTAGGGGGCGGCTATCTCCTCCCGGGTGCTGTAGACGGGGATGAAGTTCCCGTCAGCGTCCAGCTGGGCCGCGCCCTTGGAGTCCACCTTATACCAGAGGTTTGCGTTGTCGGAGATGTCGGAAATATCCTTCCGCTCCACGTAGGGATAGATGACCTGGATGCCGGTTTCGTTCTGCCACGCCTGTATCTTCTCATATTCAGCGAAGGGGAGGACCTGGTAGACGATGCCTATGGCGTAGTACGCGTTGATTTCCAGGTCATAGACCAATCGGGTGACCATCTGGCCGCGGTACTTGACCTGGGTTTCGTGGGTGCCAACGACGCCGAGAACGGGGTCCATGCCCGTTTCCTCGGCGATGCCGCGCCAGGAATTCATGGAAACATCGTTCTGGCTGCGGAATATTCTGGAGCCGTCCAAAATCCCCAGGTTCTTTTTGGCGACAGACGCGACGAACGGGGGATAGTTGACGTAGAGCTTATCCTTTTCCTGAATATCGTAAACGGAGATGATCGGCGCGAAAATGGAATAAAGGATAAGCAAAAGGAGGATGACTGTGGCAATGACGGAGGACTTGTTCTTCCCGAAGCGGATCATGGCGTCGGCAAAAAAGCCTCTGGCTTTGGTCTGGAGGGCCTTGTCGTGGAGCGACTCGTCCTTCTGCACGAAGCGGAACTGCTCGGCGGGGATTTTTTCGTATTCCATTCTTCTTCCTCCTCTCTTATTTCTTGGAGCCCATGCGGATGCGCGGGTCGATGAAGCCGTAGCTTACATCCACCACCAAGCCCGCCGCCAGGCCAATGGCGGTGTAGAAGCAGGTGGACAGGATGAAGACGTTGTAGTCAAGTCCGTTGATGGCGTTGAGCGTCAGTCCGCCAACGCCGGGGATGGAGAAGATCTTCTCGATGATCAGGGAGCCGCCCAGAATGCCGATGAACTCACCGAAGATGCCGGGGACGATGACCACGAAGCAGTTTCTGAGGGCGTGGCGCACCGTGGCCTGGGTCTTTGTGAGGCCCTTGGTCCGGGCTAAGAGCATAAACTCGGAAGTCAGCACCTCCGTCAGCTCCGCGCGGGTGGTGCGGGTGAAGCCCGCGATGACGCCAAAGGAGAGGGACAAAATCGGCGGGATAATGGACTTGAACATCTCCCAGCTGAAGTAGTCCGTACCGCCCTTCATCAGGAACGGGAACCACCGGAGCTGGAAGCAGAAGATGTACTGCACCAAAAAGGCGTAGACGAAGGAGGGCACGGAGATGACCACCATGGTGAGGGTGGAGATGGTATAATCGATCCAGGTGTTCTTCTTCAAAGCCGCCCAGATACCAAGGGCGATGCCCACGGGGATGGTCCACAGGATGGAGTAGAGGTTCACGATCATGGTGGCGGGGAGCTTCTCAACAAAAACATCCCATACGTTTCGGCCTATGTAGAGCTTTTCGCTCACGCCCCAGTCGAATTTCGTGAACACGTTCTTTATAAAGATCCAGAACTGCACCAGGTACGGCTTGTTGTAGCCCAGGGCCTCACGGCGCGCCATTAAAATGGGCGTGTGCGGGTCGTTTGGCGGGAGCGCCGGGACCGGCAGCATGCGGATGAGGACAAAGCACATGAACGTGATGATCATAAACACGAAAAACATGTACAAGATCCTCTGCAAGACATATTTAAACATTTTTGAATAACCCCTCCGTTTCTTTTTGGTTCTCATTCGCCCCGCAATTTATTTCTTTACCTAATTAAATATGGCCAGATAAAATTGAGGGGCAAATGACAAGCAAAATAGAACACGGACGGGGGGCGTAATACGCCCCCCGTCGTCTTTGCCAAAAGGGGAGTCAACAAAACTCAGTTGACGCTGGAATTAATACTGGAGATGGCCGTGCTCGGCGATCTGCTCATCGACGTATTCGGCCCACTCGGCGTCGCTGTAGTTGTACTTGATATACTCCATGCTGCCACGTCCCATAACGGGGTTGTAGTCATCAATGACGTAGTAGACTTGCTGGCTCAAGAGGGCCAGGGAGCCGTCCAGCATGAAGGGGATGTAGTTGAAGCTCATCAGGAGGGCCTTCTCAACAGCGGCCATGATGGTCAGACGGGTGTCAGCGTCGGCATCGTTGGAGCCGAAGTTGTAGGTCACGCCGCCGGAGACGACAGGCGAACCGTTGACGGCCATGACCCAGTCATAGACGCTGAGCGTGATGTCCTCGCCGCCGATGTTGATGGTGACCATATCCTCGGTGGTGTCATACCAGGCGTTGGCATAGGCGTTGCTGGGGAGGACATAGGCGGTCAGCAGGTTGTAGGGGTTCATCTGGGCGCCGGTCCAGCCGGAGAAGCTCCAGTCGTAGGCGCCGTTCTTGATGGCGTCAGAGAACTCCTTGCCGCTGCCAAGAGGAGCGGAGTTAACGAAGCTGATCTTGCCCTCGAAGGGGGTGCCGGTTGTGACCTCGGCGGTCTTCGTATTCATGAACTCAAGACGCTTGATAGAGTCGGAGTTGGGCTGACCGGACAGGGTGTAGGTGAGGATGATGTCCTGGTCGCAGATGCCGTCGTTGTCTTCGTCGGTGATGTAGCCCAGCTCAATGCCCTCCTCGAACGCCTGCTTGTAGTACTCCCTGGCGGCGTCCGGGTTGTAACCGGTGATGGAGTCCACAGCCTCGTCCAGGGAGGCATACTTGGAGGTGTCCACGGCGTAGAAGTCGCACAGGACCTGCTTGGCCTGGTCGGTGTCACGGTAGAAGATGACGTTGTCAGGGTCGCAGACATAGGCGGGGCCGATAAGGCCGATGGCGCCGGTTCTGTTGGGGGCGATGGTGGCGCAGTAGTCCTCACGGTCATAGGAGAGGGCGAAGGCCTGACGGAAGCTCTTCAGGGTTATGATCTCCAGATCCTGCTTGGTCTTGTCGAAGCCTTCGGCGTTCTCACGGGCCTGGATGCCCTCCATGTTACCGGTGAGCTGGAGGAAGAGGGTGCCAAGGCCGGGGGAATAGTAGCAGAACTCGGAGTTGCGGTACTCAGCCAAATCCTCAGTCTCGAGGCCGTAGCCCATCAGCTCGCCGTTCAGGAACATGCTCTTCTGGGTGGCGGGCTCCGTTACGACCTGGTAAACGATGTCGGTGCTCTGGTTCATACGGTAGACGTTGCCATCGTTGGGGTCCTTATAGACGTGGTTCACGTCGTCATGCCAGCCGTACCACTTGTCGTTCTTGGTGTAGCTTATGAGCTTCTCGGTCTGATAGTCCTTCATGGAGTAGGGGCCGAAAGAGGGGCTGGTCTCCACGCTGGTCATGTAGTTGCTGGTCCAGATGCCCTGGTCGTCCTGGGAGAGGCTGGCGTCATAGACATCGGGCTCCACAATGAAGTCGCCCTTCAGGCCGCCGTAGTACAGATAGAAGCCGTTCACGGCGCTCTTCAGGACCTGAACGAAGGTGTACTCGTCCTCAGCCCAGAAAGCGACAGTATCCTCAAAGACCAGCTCGTCGGGATAGACGCCCTTCAGAATGATGACGTAGTTGGGAAGATCGGCCTCCGACTCGCCCCAGTTGGGGTTGGTGGTGGTCACCGTGGCCAGGAGAGCCAGGTTCTCATCGGTGGCGGGGATGAGGCCCTGCTCATCGGCCAGAGCCTTGAACTCTTCCCAGTGCTCCATGCCGAAATACTCGTCACCGTACCCCTCAACAACTTCACGCAGCGTACCGCCCAGCCAATCCATGTTGGAGTCGAGGGGAATGTAAACGGGGAAGCCGTTCTTTGTGTACTGGCCGTTTTCGTCCTTGGTCATGGAGTCAAAGGAATAGCCGGTGATGCCGTTGTCGTCATAGTTCATCTGGCCGGAGTAATCATTGGCGTAAGCCTCCGCGCCGACGACGCCCATACCGCCCTGATAGAAGTCTACGGCGCGATAGTTCTGGAGCCTCGGGTCAAGTAGGCGCTTGACGCTCTCCACCACGGTGTCGGCGGTGATGTGGTAGCCGGTGTCGAAGTACAGGTCGTCGCGCAGGGTGATGGCCCAGGCGTAACCGGAGGTGGCATCGGCGGGGATCCAATCAGGATGCTCGGCCTTGACCTGCTCGGTCACGTCCACGGGATAGTCGGCGGCCATAGCGGGGACGTAAACGTAGCCGTCATAAGGCGTACGGCCCGCGTCGCTCATGGGATGCAGCTCATCGTTGAAGATGCCCTGATAAAATACGTCCATCAGAGGGCCGAACTGATTGGAGGAGTTGTTGTCCTCGTAGTCCAGGGGGTTCCAGTTGGTGGAGAGGCCGCCTACAAAATCATTCCAGGTGTAGGTGGCGTTGGGGTCAAACTCCGTGATGGTGTAGGCGGGTCCCTCGGGCTCGGTGGGAGCGTCAGGCCCGTCGGTGGGTCCGCTGGTGGGTCCTTCTGTGGGCCCGTCAGTGGGGTTGGTGTCTCCGCCGCAGGCGGCGAGGCCAAGCACCATGACAAGGCACAGCAGAAGCGCTATGAGCTTTTTCATGTTTTTTCCTCCTTAAAATAATTAACGGACTTATATCTTTAGTCACCCGGTTCAATGATCCGGGGATGGCTAAATTCAAATTGTGGATAATATGTATCGAAAATGCAGGAACGGATTTTAAATCCTGCATGGGTGAGGGTGCTATTCGCCCCACCCTTTTTCCCTCTATGTTAAAGCATTATATCACATGGCCCCCCGGAATTCAAGACAAAGTTTTTAGTCGTTTGTTACCAAATCGACATGCAACTTTCTATCTTTTTGTTGCAAATTCTACAGCAAATTGCCGAAATGTTCCTCCGAGGGCCACGATCAACCGGTCCCGACAGCAAAAACCGGCGCCGATGAACGGCGCCGGGATAGAGCTTTATTGCGCGGCGGAGGCCAGGACCCTCCTGTCAATGCGCCTTCGCATGACGGCGCACACGCCCGCGATGATGGCCGCCGTCACGGCGAGGCTCACGGGGTAGGACATCATCAAAAAGGCGAAGGTGGGGTTTTGGGGGAAGAACCCGTAGACCCAGACGATCCGGATGCCGCAGATAAACACCAGCGCGCACACCGCCGGGACTAAGCTCATGCCGAAGCCCCGCAGGTACCCGGACAGCACCTCCACCGCCAGGGAAAAGATGTGGGCCACGATGAGGTATCGCACCCGCACAAGGCCGATCTCGATGACGGCGGGGTCCGGGTTGAAGACCCGCAGCAGGGGCTCGGCCAGGAAGAAGAGGGCCACGGCGGTGACGGCAAAGACGGAGTAGCCCGAGGCGAAGGTCACCCAAAGCCCCCGGTGACAGCGCTGGAGGTTCCCCGCGCCGCAGTTTTGCCCCACGAAGGTGGTGCACGCCTGACCGAAGGCATTGAGGACGCTGTACGTGAAGGTCTCCAGATACGACGCGGCGGAGGAGGCGGCCATCACCACGGTGTCCAGGGAGTTGATGGCGGATTGGATGCAGATATTGGCAAGGGAGAAGACCATCCCCTGCACCCCGGCGGGGATGCCCACCCGCATCATGCGCCGGAGGGTCTTCATGTCCATCTTAAGGGCGCTCCGCTCCACCCGCAGGGGGCCGCGCTCCCGCGTGAGGAGCCAGAGAAGGACTGCGGAGCTCACAAGGTTGGAGACCACCGTGGCGATGGCCACGCCGTCCACCGTCATGTGGAGCCCCGCCACGAAGAGAATGTTCAGGGCCACATTGACGACGCCGGAGAGCAATAAAATGAGGAGGGGCGTTTTCGTGTCGCCCTTGGAGCGGTAGATGGCGGACTCGAAGTTATAAAGGAGGATCACGGGCATCCCCGCCATGTAGATACGAAGATACAGCACCGCCATATCGTACACGTCGTCCGGGACGCCCATGGCGGAGATCACGGGGGTGGCGATGAACTGCCCCAAAACCGCCAGCGCCGCCCCGCCCAGCACGGAGAAGACGATGGAGGTGTGGACGGCCTTTCGGATGCCCTCCACGTCACCGGAGCCGATGAATTGGGAGATCACCACGTTGGAGCCCAGGGAAACGCCGATGAAGAGGTTCACCAGCAGGTTGATGATGGCCCCGTTGCTCCCCACCGCCGCCTGGGCCGCGTTGCCCACGAACTGGCCCACAACGGCCACGTCCGCCGCGTTGAAGAGCTGCTGCAATATCCCCGTGGCCGCCAGCGGCAGGGAGAAAAGCACCAGTTTATCCCAAATGGAGCCATGGAGCATATCCATGCGGGCCCCTTTGTCCTTTTCCATGGGAAAACGCCTCTTTCAAAAAGCTGGCCCCGAGGGGCCGCAGATGAAAGTAAAGTTTAGCACGTTTCCCGGGGAATGCAAGACCTTATTTTATATTTTGGCCTGTTGAACAATTTCCCACCGCGCAGGGCGCCGCCCCGGAGTGGTTTTGCCACGGTCACTTCATTGCCCGCATGACGGCGGTGACCAGCCGGAGCTCTTCCGGGCTCAGGCGCCGCGCCTCGGCGAGGAGCTCCCGCATGGCGGCGGGGTCCCTGTTCCCCGGCTCGAAGAATTCCGCCGGGGTCACCCCCAGATAGTCGCAGATAAAGAGGAACATGGACATGGACGGCAGAGTCCGCTTGTTTTCGATGCTGTTGATGTAGCCCTCGCTCTGCCCGATGTCCAGGCTCATCTCCCGGGCGGAGACGCCCTTCAGCAGTCTCAA
Source organism: uncultured Oscillospiraceae bacterium (assembly GCA_947628265.1). GTDB lineage: Bacteria > Bacillota > Clostridia > Oscillospirales > Oscillospiraceae > RUG626. The sequence continues at coordinate 199 of CANQZF010000018.1, read as the reverse complement.
TTCGCTTATTCTATTATAAATATAGTCCTCAAACATATATTTCACCACCTATATATAATTCTACAGTTTGCCGGCGGTAAAATATTGTTTTATACTGTCGATTATTGTTGACATATGGTTTCTGAGTATATATAATGATGTAAGATATTGTAAGCGGGGTGATTTGGCTATGATACCCACCGGAGATCTCCAGCTTTTG
>CANQZF010000017.1 GCA_947628265.1 uncultured Oscillospiraceae bacterium | reverse complement strand
AGCTCAACGCCGGGGAGATCGGATATACCGACATCCCCACCATGACGGACATGGTCCGCTGGCTTGGGGACGCGGAGAGCAGGGGCTGGTTCGGCTCCGATTACATGGACACCGGTTGGGAGAATATAAGCCCCATTCTGAGCTCCGGCCAGGCCGTGATGGTCTTTATCTGGGACACCTGGTTCTACACGGATTTTGAGGAGGGCGGCCGGTACTCCAAGGAGGATTTCGCGCTGATGCCCGTCTTTATGAACACCGTGGAGGAGGGGACCTACGAGGGCGGGAACCTCAATATGATGATGGTCAACAAAAATAGCGAGAACCGGGAGAAGGCCCTGGATTTCCTGGCTTTCTGCGCCGCTCCCGAGCACTATAACGCCGCCTTTCAGGGCCTTTCCACCGTCAGCGTCTTCAAGGGACAGACCACCAATATCGAGTCTTCCATGGTGACGGACGCCAAGGTCTCCATCGCGGAGCGGGAGCGCGTCTCCACCGCCGCCACCAGAGTGGCGGGCTACAGCGCCGACGATATGATGGAGGCGCTCACGAGCTTCTTCCGGGGAAGGACCGACGCGGCGGGATGTGTCCGGATGATGGACGATCTGCGCCTCGCGGAAATTCGGAAATACGGGACGGAGGAGCTCAAATAATCGGAAATTTTGGGAGAAAGGAACCCTTTTTGCCATGAAAAAGGAAAAAATACTGATCGTGGACGATTCGGAGATGAACCGGTCCATCCTGACGGATATGCTGTGCGACGGGTACGACATCGTGGAGGCGGAGGACGGCCTTCAGGCCGTGGCCACCATGCAGAAGATGCGCGCCCAGCTCTCCCTGGTGCTTCTGGACATCGTGATGCCCCACATGGACGGGTTCGGCGTGCTGGAGACCATGAGGGCCAACCACTGGATCGACGACGTGCCCGTGATCATTATCTCCGCCGAGAACTCCTCCACCCAAGTGGAGCGGGCCTATGAGCTGGGGGCGGTGGATTTTATCGCCAGGCCCTTCGATACCCTGATCGTCCAGCGCCGGGTCATCAACACCCTCCTTTTGTACGCCAAGCAGAAGCAGCTCATCGGCATGGTGGAGGAGCAGATCTACGAGAAGGAAAAGAACAACGACCTGATGATCGACATCCTCAGCCACATCGTGGAGTTCCGCAACGGCGAGAGCGGCCTGCACATCCTACACGTGCGGACCCTCACGGACCTGCTGCTGGGGTATATCCTGAAAAAGACCGACAAATACAACATCACATCGGATGATATTTCCGTTATCAGCACCGCCTCGGCCCTCCACGACATCGGGAAGATCGCCATCAGCGAGAGCATCCTCAATAAGCCCGGGCGGCTGACGCCCGAGGAGTTCGCCGAGATGAAAAAGCACTCCGCCATCGGGGCCGAGATGCTGGAAAACCTCCCCGGATACAAGGATGAAAAGCTGGTACGGGTGGCCTACGAGATCTGCCGCTGGCACCACGAGCGCTGGGACGGGCGGGGCTACCCGGACGGCCTTTCCGGGGACGAGATCCCCATCTCCGCCCAGATCGTGGCTCTGGCGGACGTCTACGACGCGCTGACCAGCGTGCGGGTCTACAAGCCGGCCCTTTCCCACGAAAAGGCCGTGGAGATGATCACAGGCGGCGAGTGCGGATCCTTCAACCCCCTGCTCTTGGACTGCCTCCGGGAGTACTCCACCCAGATCCGCACGGCGCTGGAGTCCAGCTCCATCGCCGACGCCAAGGACCGGAAGCTCCAGAGCATCACCACCGAGACCATGAAGCGGGTGGGTGGCAGCGCCTCCGAGAGGACGCTGCGGCTTCTGGATAAGGAGCGGGTCCGCAACAGCTTCTACGCCGCCATAACGGAGGTGATCCAGTTCGAGTACACCCCGTACCCGCCCATGATCGCTCTTTCGGAGTTCGGCGCGAAAAAGCTGGGGCTCCAGGAGAACATCGTAGATCCCGCCCACGACCAGGGCCTCGCGCGCCTTTTGGGCGAGGGCGGCTGGGAGTACCTGGAGGAGCGCTTCCGGGAGACCACGCCGGAGTCCCCCCAGGTCCGTGTGGACCGCGTCCTCAGCTACAACGGCGCCTCCCGTTGGCACCGGATCGTGGCGCAGACGCTGTGGACCACCGACGACGTGCCCCGCTGTGAGGGGGCGCTGGGGATCGTCATGGACATCCATGACGCCCATCTGAAAATGGAGGAGCTCTCCCAAAAGGCCGCCCGGGACTCCCTGACGGGGCTTTTGAACCGGGGCAGCGCCAGGGAGCAGATCGAGCTTCGCATGGCGGATGACCCCCAGGGCCACTTCGCCCTGGCGGAGATCGACATCGACGACTTTAAGAAGGTCAACGACCAGCTGGGCCACATGTTCGGCGACCGGGTGCTCCGGGAGCTTGCCCAGCGCATGAAGCACAGCGTCCGAAGCTCCGATATTTGCTGCCGCGCGGGCGGGGAGGAGTTCTTCCTGTTCCTGGACTACAACGACCAGATCGAGAGCACCGTTGACCGTATCTACAAAAACCTCTGCTTTGAGATAGACGGGCGCAGCATCACCATCTCCATGGGCGTGGCGCTGTCCGTCACCGAGGGGGCCTTCTACGACAGGCTCTACCGGGCGGCGGACGCGGCCCTGTACGCCGCCAAGCAGGGGGGAAAGCACCAGTACCGCTTCTATGATGAAAGCGCCATGAGGGACACGCTCCAGGGTGCGCGCAGAGCCCATCCCGACGTGATGCCCGAGGAGGATAAGCCCCAAAAATAAGAGAGGAGAGGAACACATGACATTGCAGGAATGTTACGCGGCCCTGGGAGGAAGCTACGACGAGGTATTGGGCAGGCTCCGCTCGGAGAGGCTCATCCAGAAATTCGTGCTGAAGTTTTTGGACGACGGGAGCTTCGAGCTTCTGTGCCGCTCCATGGAGGAGGGCAACGCCGAGGAGGCGTTCCGGGCCTCCCACACCATCAAGGGCATGTGCCAGAACCTGAGCTTTACCGCTCTGGGGGACGCCAGCGCCGAGCTTACGGAGTCCCTGCGGGGCGGGAGCCTGGACAGGGCCAACGCGGAGCCCCTTTTCGCCAGGGTCCGGGAGGAGTACCGGCGGACCTCCGACGCCATCCGCGCCTTCCGGGCGGGGCTGGAGCAAGCCTGACGGGAGGCCCGGTATGGAGAACAATTCAGCCAATGAAAAGACCGGCCGGCGGAGTGGGAAATGGGCGGCCCTCAACAACAAGATCCTGGAGAAGAACAGTCTCGCCGCCACGTTTGTGCTGATCGTCATCATCATCGCGCTGATGGTCGTGGCCTACGGCCGGATCAGCGCGGCGGTGGAGAGAAGGGCCATCGACCGCATGGAGGAGGGCGTGCGGACCGTCACCCAGGAGGTGGCCTCTAAGCTTGCCAGGGACAGCCGGGTCCTCAACGCCACGGCGGACATCATCTCCTCGGCGGACAACTTCGATATTGAGGACACCATGGAGATCGTGGAGAGGGTCAGCCCGCTTCTGGACACCATGAAGATCCGTATCCTGATGCCCGACGACCAGATCCTCATGCCGGACGGCAGTATTTCCGACGCCTCCGATAACGACGCCATCTCCTTTGAGGAGGAGTCGCAGCTGGGGGAGCACATTTCGGACAGGGTCTACAGCGTGAGCGGGGACACCCCCATTCTGCGCCATTTTGTTCCCATCGTCCAAAACGGGGAGATCGCGGCGCTGCTGTACGGACTTACAAGGCTGGACGAGCTGCCCGACGCCATCAACATCAAGAACATCTACAACGAGTCCTCCAGCGTCTATATCATCGACACGAAGACCGGCGACTTCATCCTGGACACCTGGCCGGGCCACGACCATCTGGGGAATATCGCCGATTACGAGGGCCTTGAGCGGAAGACCAAGGGGGAGAAGTCCTGGGAGGAGTTCACAACGGACATGATGGCCCTGGGCTCCGGGTACGTCATCTTCCGCACGGCGGAGACAGGCGGCTGGCAGTACATATACTACAGCCCCGCCGGCATCAACCAGTGGACCATCGCGGTGCAGGTGCCGGAGCGGGAGGCCTTCACCAGCGCCTACGCGGTGCGCCGGGTCTTTATCGTGGTGGGGAGCCTCATGGCGCTGGCCATCGCGGTCTATTATGTCATCGTCTATTTCCAGGCCAAGCGCACGGCGGCGCAGATGGTGGAGCGGGCGGTCTTAGAGGAGAAGCTCACCAAGGCGGAGGCCGCCGAGCGGGCTAAGAGCACCTTCCTCTCCAACATGTCCCACGACATCCGAACGCCCATGAACGCCATCATCGGCTATACGACCCTGGCGGAGACGAACATCGACAACAAGCCCCGGGTCCAGGAGTACCTTGCAAAGATCCTGTCCTCCAGCAACCACCTTCTGAGCCTCATCAACGATGTCCTGGATATGAGCCGGATCGAGTCCGGGAAGCTGAACATCGAGGAGCGGGCCTGCTCCATCTCCGACATCTTCCGGGATATGCGCAACATCATCCAGACCCAGATGCGCTCAAAGCAGATAAACTTCTACATGGACACCCTGGATGTGATGGACGAGGACATCTACTGCGATAAGCTCCATCTCAACCAGGTCCTCTTAAACCTCCTGTCCAACGCCATCAAGTTCACCCCGGCGGGGGGCTCCGTCTCCATGATGATCCGTCAAAAGCCCGGGGCGCCCAGCGGCTACGGGGCCTACGAGATCCGGGTCAAGGACACCGGCATCGGCATGAGCCCGGAGTTCGCGGTCCACATTTTTGAGCCCTTCGAGCGGGAGCGCAACAGCACCGTCAGCGGCATCCAGGGCACCGGCCTTGGCATGGCCATCACCAAGAGCATCGTGGACACCATGGCCGGGACCATCGAGGTCTATACGGAGAAGGGGAAGGGGACGGAATTCGTCCTCAACTTCACCTTCCGCCTTCAGTCCGGGAAGCGCCAGGTCTCCCTCATAAAGGAGCTCAGCGGCGTCCGGGGGCTGGTGGTGGACGACAGCTTCTCCACCTGCGACAGCGTCACCAAGATGCTGACCCAGATCGGTATGCGGGCCGAGTGGACCATGCGCGGCCAGGAGGCGGTCCTCCGTGCTCGGCAGGCGCTGGAGATGGGCGACGAGTTCTACGCCTACGTGATCGACTGGGCCCTCCCGGACCTCAGCGGCCTGGAGGTGGCAAGGCAAATCCGGAGCATGGCAGGGGAGACGGTGCCCATCATCATTCTCACCGCCTACGACTGGACGGCCTTCGAGGAGGAGGCCAAGGAGGCCGGCGTCACCGCCTTTTGCAACAAGCCCATCTTTATGTCGGAGCTGCGGGATACGCTCCTCAATATCCTGGGCGCCCGGGAGGACCTCCCGGAGAAGAAGGAGGAGCCGGGCCCTGCGGAGCACTGCCTGGGCAAGCGCCTTCTCCTGGTGGAGGACAACGAGCTCAACCGCGAGATCGCCCAGGAGCTCCTGGAGGAGAACGGCTTTGAGGTGGATACCGCCGTCAACGGCCAGATCGCGGTGGATATGGTGAGCAATTCCCAGCCCGGACAGTATGCCGCCGTGCTGATGGACGTGCAGATGCCCGTGATGGACGGCTACACCGCCTCCAAGGCCATCCGCGCCCTGCCCGACCCGGCGCTCGCCTCCGTCCCCATCATCGCCATGACCGCCAACGCTTTCAACGAGGACCGCAAAAAGGCCTTTGAAAGCGGGATGAACGACCATATCGCGAAGCCCTTTGACATCAATAAGCTCCTGAAGGTCCTGGCGGCCCAGCTCACCAAAGAGGAAACCTGACCGCCAAAACCGACAACACCAAAAACCCCGGAATTCCAAGGAATTCCGGGGTTTTTAATACGCCAGGCGTGAGACGGCCCACGCCTGGGACACGCCGGAGCCGGCACGAAGCGGCTATTATGAGGTAAATCTTTATAACGCGGCGAAACCCTTGCAAACCTTTTCCGGCGGAGGTAAAATAAGATGTGGAATAATGCCCGCTGAGCGGCGCTGCCAGGGGAGGGGAGCACTACCCGCCCCGAGACGCCGGTGAATATGGATTTCCGCAGCTTTGCGGACGAAAATACAAAAATGATCGTGAGGCGAGTGTAAATGTTCTATATCGGCATCGACCTTGGCACCTCGGCGGTGAAGCTCTTGTTGGTGGACGAGGGCGGAAATGTTGCCCAGGAGGTAACAAAGGAATATCCTTTGAGCTTCCCCCACCCCGGCTGGAGCGAGCAGGAGCCGGGGGACTGGTGGAGCGCCGTCCTTGCGGGCGTCCCGGAGCTTGTCTCCGGCGTGGACGCCGGGGAGGTCCGGGCCATCGGTCTCGGCGGGCAGATGCACGGGCTGGTGGCACTGGATATGGACGATTCGGTGCTGCGACCCGCCATTTTGTGGAACGACGGGCGGACGGCGGGGGAGACGGACTACCTCAACGAGGTGGTGGGCCGGGAGACCTTGAGCCGGTACACCGCCAACATCGCCTTCGCCGGGTTCACCGCGCCGAAGATTTTGTGGATGAAAGCAAACGAGCCGGAGAAATTCGCGCGTATTTCGAAAATCATGCTCCCCAAGGATTATCTGGTCTACAAAATGACCGGCGTTCACGCGACGGACTACTCCGACGCCTCCGGGATGCTGCTGTTGGACGTGCAGAATAAACGGTGGTCGCGGGAAATGCTTGAGATCTGCGGCATTACGGAGGCCCAGCTCCCCAAACTCCACGAAAGCTGGGATTGCGTGGGGACCTTGAAGCCCGAAGTCGCGAGACAATTTGGCCTCCCCGCCTCCGTCAAGGTCTGCGCCGGGGCGGGGGACAACGCCGCCGCTGCGGTGGGGACCGGCACCGTGGGCGCGGGAGGTTGCAACATCAGCCTCGGCACCTCCGGAACTGTGTTCATCTCCTCGGACCGCTTTGGCGTGGACCCCCACAACGCCCTGCACGCCTTCGCCCACGCCGACGGCGGCTGGCACCTGATGGGCTGTATGCTCTCTGCCGCCTCCTGCAACAAGTGGTGGATGGATGAAGTTTCCGGCGACACGGACTATTCCCGTGAGCAGGGGAAGATAAACCCGGACAAGTTGGGCCGCAACCACGTCTATTTCCTGCCGTACCTCATGGGCGAGCGCAGCCCCATCAACGACACGAACGCCCGTGGGACCTTCACCGGCCTCACCATGGACACCACCCACGCGGACATGACGCAAGCGGTGCTGGAGGGCGTGGCCTTCGCCATCCGGGACAGCTTCGAGGTGGCGAAGAGCTTGGGAATCGACATCCCCCGCTCCAACATCTGCGGCGGCGGGGCCAAATCTCCGCTTTGGCGCAAAATTTTAGCCAACGTCCTGGGCATCCCCCTCGACATGGTCGCCACGGAGCAGGGCCCCGGCTACGGCGGCGCGATTTTGGCCATGGTGGCGGACGGACGCTATCCATCCGTCCAGGCCGCTTGCGACGCCCTGGTGACCGTGGCCTCCACCACGGAGCCGGAACCGGAGCTGACGAGACTCTATAATGAGCGTTACAGCCAGTTCAAGGAAATCTACCCCGCCATGAAGTCCCTGTTCCCGAAATTGATGTGAGGTGCAAAAAATGAAAATTTATTCCGTCTACGACCCCGAATTCAAGCCCTACGGCCGCGTTCTGGAGGGCTACGACACCACCTGCCTCATAAACGCCGCCAAAACGATCCCCCTCCCGGAGAGCGGCACGGCCTACGAGCCCAGCATCCCGGTACCCACATTGGCCTGACCGGCGAAAACATCGACCTTGCCGATGAATTTTAAGGAGGAGATTTCATGAAAAGTTCCTTTCGCTGGTACGGCGACTCCGACCCCGTGACCCTGGACGAGATCCGGCAGATCCCCGGTATGCGCTCCATCGTCAGCGCGGTCTACGACGTGAAGCCCGGTGAGGTCTGGCCGGAGAAGAGCATAAAGCATTTAGCGGACGAGTGCAAAGAGCATGGCCTCATCTTCGACGTGGTGGAGTCCATCCCCGTGACGGAGGAGATCAAGCTGGGCCGCCCGGAGCGGGACCGGCACATCGAGAATTACTGCGAGAACATCCGCCGCTGCGCAAAATACGGCGTCAAATGCGTCACCTACAACTTCATGCCGGTCTTCGACTGGACCCGCACGCAGCTTGACAAAGAGGGCGCGGACGGGTCCACCAGCCTTGTCATGTACTGGGACCAGATGAAGGGTCTTGACCCCCTGAAGGACGACATCCATCTTCCCGGCTGGGACTCCAGCTACACCCAGGATGAAGTCCGCGACCTTATCCGGGCCTACGGCGAGATTGGGGAGGAGGGGCTTTGGAGCAATATCGAATACTTCCTCAAGCGCGTCATCCCCGTGGCCGAGGCGTGCGGCATCGTGATGGCCCTCCACCCGGACGATCCACCGTACCCCATCTTCGGCCTGCCCCGCGTGGTGACGAATGAGCAGAACATTGACCGCTACCTCTCCATCGTGGACAGCCCCGCCAACACCCTGTGCCTCTGCACTGGGTCCCTGGGGTGCTCTCCAACCAACGACATTCCCAAGCTTGTCCGCAAGTACTCCGCCATGAAGCGAATCGGCTTCATGCACCTTCGGAACGTGAAAATATTGCCCGACACCTCCTTCGAGGAATCCGGCCATCTCAGTAAAAACGGCTCTCTCGACATGAACGCCATTGTGAAGGCCCTGGTGGACACCGGCTTTGACGGCTATTTCCGCCCGGACCACGGGCGCATGATCTGGGGCGAGACGGGCAAACCCGGCTACGGACTCTTTGACCGGGCTCTCGGCTCCGCCTACCTCAACGGCCTCATCGAGGCCAACGGAGGAACCATCGAATGATTTTGTAGGGGCTGCCTCTTTTGGCGGCCCGTCCCTCAAAATACAGAAAGGATGATTGAAATGCTTGATCTTCCCCTCAAAGTAGATTTCACCGGCAAGGTGGTCGTTGTCACCGGCGCGGGCGGGGTGCTCTGCTCCGTGATGGCCCGGGCCTTCGCCCAGGCGGGGGCGAAAGTCGCCGCGCTTGACCTCAACGAGGACGCGGTAAAGAAGCTCTCCGACGAGGTGCGGGCCGAGGGCTTCATCCTCAACGGCTACAAGTGCAACGTCTTGGAGCCCGAGTCCATCAAGGCGGCGCATGAGGCGATTTTAAATGACTTTGGCCCCGTGGACATCCTCATCAACGGTGCGGGCGGCAACAATCCCCGTGCCACAACGGACAACGAGTACCAGCATGAGGCCAAAGAGGGCCAAAAGACCTTCTTCGACCTGGACCCCAGCGGCGTGGACTTCGTGTTCAAGCTCAACTTCCAGGGCACCCTCCTGCCCACCCAGATTTTTGCCCGTGACATGGTGGAGCGGGGGAGCGGCGTCATCCTCAACATCAGCTCCATGAACGCCTACATACCGCTGACGAAAATCCCCGCTTATTCGGGGGCAAAAGCCGCCATCAGCAACTTCACCCAGTGGCTGGCCACGCACTTCGCCAAGTCCGGCATCCGCTGCAACGCCATTGCCCCCGGCTTCCTGGTCAGCAATCAGAACCGCAAGCTCCTTTTTAACGACGACGGCACGCCCACGGCCCGCAGCGCGAAAATTCTCAACGGCACGCCCATGGGCCGCTTCGTGGACGCCGAGGAACTTCTGGGCGGCGTGTTCTTCCTCTGCGACGACAAGGCCGCCTCCGCCATCACCGGCGTAGTCCTGCCCATTGACGCGGGCTTTGCCGCGTATTCAGGAGTTTAACGCATAGCGTTTTCCCGGAACCGCGCCGGGGTACAGCCGTATTTTTCCTGGAAGCGGCGGTAGAAGAAGGCGGTGTTTTCGTAGCCCACGGCGTGGACAATGTCGGTGACGGCAAGGTCCGTGGTGCGCAGCAGCGTGAGGGCCCTATTGAAGCGGGCGGTGTGCGAGAGTTCCGTAAAGCCGCACCCCGTCCGCCTTTTTAATAGCCGCGTAAGGGCGGAGGGGGTCATGTTCTGCTCCGACGCAAGGCCCCCCAGGGTGCAGTGGACGTCCTCCTCGATGCGCCCCAGGGCCCAGAGGGTGACGGCCTGTTCCCGGTCCCGGCGGCCGGAGATGAGGAGCTTTTCGCTCATGAGGGAGAGCTGCCGCAGCAAAAGCTCCAACGTGATCCGCTGAAGCTCCTGCCGCCGGGAGTCCGCGCCCTCCAGCTCCAGAATGACCAGGTTCTCCAACAGATTTTCCATGGGGATATTCCCGGAAAGTTCGAATACAAGATACGCCCCGGCGGAGGCGGCAAGGCCAAGGTTGCTCTTCAAAAATACGGCCAGGGCGTTGGCCCCGCCGATGGAGATGGCGGCGGTATCGAAAAAGGCCGGGACCAGGATGAAGTTGACGGCGATGTCGCCCTCCCCGGCGGCCTCGATCTCATGCCGGACGCCCCTCCCCAGGAATAGTAGGCTCCCGGCCTTGAGCTCCAACCGCTCCCGCCCGTCGATGAGGTGCCGGGTGGAGCCCGCGATTTGGTAGATCATCTCCACATAGGTGTGGCTGTGCTCCGGAAAGGCGGCGAAGCGCGTGTGGGTGCGGATGCCAAAAAGTCGCCCGGACAGGAGCTTTCCCGGCTCCAAGACCGTCCCGCCGGTGTAGTTGTAGCGCCGAAGGTCCACGTCCCCGCCCTCCAAAATCGCCCGCTCCTCCGGGGATATGACGGAGAGCTTGTCCACGATCTCTTTTCGCATCAAAATCACCTCGATTCTATCCTATCGCGCAGGGGAGCGCGTGTCAAGGAAAAACGCAAAATCGGATACAGCAAACGCCGACGCGGTCATTGTTTTTTCCATAGGAGGGTGTACAATTTAAGGTAAAAAGGGGGTATGTGAATGAAACGCTATCTTGCCATCGACATCGGCGCGTCCTCCGGGCGGCACGTGGTGGGCTGGCGGGAGAACGGGGAGTTCGAGACACGCGAGGTCTTTCGCTTTCCCAACGGCGTCCGGGAGGAGAAGGGGCACCTCGTCTGGGACATGGAGGCCCTCGCCGGGTACGTCCGGGAGGGCATCGACAGGGCTTTGGAGGCGTTTGGCGAAATCGAGAGCTTCGCCATCGACACCTGGGGCGTGGACTACGTGCTCCTGCGGGGGGACGAGCCTGTGTTGCCCTGTATCGCGTACCGGGACTCCCGCACGGAGGATGTCATCGATGAGGTACATTCCATCGTTCCCTTCGCGGAGCTCTACCGGCGCACGGGGTGCCAGTTTCAGCCCTTCAACACCGTCTATCAGCTCTATGCCGACAAGGTGAGCGGCAGGCTCACGGGCGTCACGGACCTTTTGATGGTGCCGGAGTACCTGATGTGGACCCTCACCGGCGTGAAGGCGCGGGAGTACACCAACGCCACCACCCAGGGGCTCATCAGCGCCGAGACGGGCAAATTTGACACGGAGATCACGGACAGGCTGGGCCTCCCGCGCTGTCTCTTCCCGGAGCTCTCCCGGCCCGGTACGGTCATCGGGGAGTATAAGGGCATCAAGGCTGTCCTCTGCGCCACCCACGACACAGGCTCGGCGGTGGAGGGGATCCCCATGGAGGGCTCGGAGCCCTACATCTCCTCCGGCACCTGGTCGCTTCTGGGCGTCAAGACGGAGAGGCCCATCACCGATGCGGGCAGCATGGCCGCCAACTACTCCAATGAGGGCGGCGTCGGCTACAACCGCTACCAGAAAAACATCATGGGTATGTGGCTCATAAACCGCCTGCGCAGCGAGCTCTGCCCGGAGACGGACTTCGGGACCGTCACTAAAATGGCGGAGGAGAGCGCCAACACCGCCACGGTGGACGCTGCGGCCCAGGAATTTCTGGCCCCGGAGAGCATGGTACGCGCCTTTGACGGGGCCACAGGCGGGGCTTTGAGGACCCCCGGCGACTACTTCAACTGCGCCGTGCGGAGCCTTGCCCTGGGCTACAAAAAGGCCCTGGAGGAGCTGGAGGCCAACACCGGAAGGCGCTATACAAAGCTCTACATCGTGGGCGGCGGGGCGAAAAACACGTACCTCAACGCCCTCACAGAGGAAGCAACAAGAAAAACTGTCGTGGCCCTGCCCATCGAGGCCACGGCTATGGGAAATCTGAAAATTCAAATGGAGGAGGATTTAAAATGAGCTACAACGAGGCTAAGGAAAAATACGCCGCCCTGGGTGTGGACGCCGAGGCGGCCATGGCCAAGCTGAAAACCGTCCCCGTGTCCCTGCACTGCTGGCAGGGGGACGACGTGCGGGGCTTCGACACCGACCCCTCAAAGCCCCTGACCGGCGGCATCCAGACCACCGGCAACTATCCGGGCCGCGCGAGAACGCCGGAGGAGCTGATGGCGGACATCGACGAGGTCTTAAAGCTCATCCCAGGCCGGGTGAAAATGAACCTTCACGCCAGCTACGCCATTTTTGAAAATGGCGACTGGGCGGATAGAGACAAATTAGAGCCCCGGCACTTTAAAAAGTGGGTGGATTTCTGCAAGGCCCGGGGCCTCGGCTGTGACTTCAACCCCACCTTCTTTTCCCACCCCAAGTGCGACCCGCTGACGCTCTCCAGCCCCAACGCGGAGACGCGGCGCTTCTGGATCGACCACGGCAAGGCCAGCATCCGCATCAGCCAGTACCTGGCGGAGGAGCTGGGGGAGCCCTGCGTCATGAACATCTGGACCGGCGACGGCTTCAAGGACGTCCCCGGCGACAGGATGGGCCCCCGCGTGCGGTATAAGGAGGCCATTGACGAGATTTTATCCGAGCCCTTTGACTTTTCCAAGGTCAAGCCCTGCGTGGAATCCAAGGTCTTCGGCATCGGCGTGGAGGCGTACACGGTTGGGTCTGCCGAGTTTGCTTTGAGCTACGCCGCCGCCAACCGGGAACGGTGCATCCCCCTCATGGACAACGGTCACTACCACCCCACGGAGGTGGTCAGCGACAAGATCCCGGCGCTCCTCGCCTTCTTCCCGGAAATCGCCCTGCACGTCACGCGCCCCATCCGCTGGGATTCCGACCATGTGGTGCTCTTTGACGACGAGACGAAAGAGATCTGCCGGGAGATCGTCCGCTGCGGCGGGCTGGAGGGCCGGGTGAAGATCGCCCTCGATTATTTCGACGCCTCCATCAACCGCGTCTCCGCCTGGGTGACGGGCTTTAGGAACCTCCAAAAGGCCCTGCTCTTCGCCCTTTTACAGCCCAACGACACGGAAAAGCGCCTCCAGGACGAGGGCGACTGGACGGGCCTCATGGTGCTGCAGGAGGACCTGAAAACCGCGCCCTTCGGGGAAATTTGGGATGAATATTGCCGCAGAGAGCATAAGCCCCTGGACGGGGAGTGGCTCCCGGAGATCAGAAAATACGAAGCAGAAGTGCTTGCAAAGAGAGCGTAAGGAGGTAAAAATCATGGAATTTAAGGATATTAACGTCAACGTGGACGAGCTGAAGGGCGCCGTTAAGGACGTGGCCGGGAAGGTCGGCTCCAAGGTCAACGGCACCGTTGACAAAATAAAGCGCCGCGCCCTCCTCACCGCCCCCTTCATGGTGGAGATGATCCGCACCGCCACCAATATGTACGACCACGGTTGGGACGAGCGCAACGGCGGCAACATCAGCCTCATGGTGGACGAGGAGGAGGTCGCGAAGTATTTAGACCTCAATTCCGTCCTCCGGGAGATCCCCACCGGCTTTGACGCCCCGGCGTTGGACGGCAAATACTTTCTTGTCACCGGCACGGGCAAGTATTTTAAGAATGTCCAGTACGCCCCGGAGGTGAACCTCGGCCTCATCCGCGTTACCGACTCCGGCCGCACTGCCCAGCTTCTCTGGGGCTACGCGGACGGGGGCAAGTTCACCTCGGAGCTGCCGGCGCACCTCATGAGCCACGCCGCGCGCCTTAAGGTGGACCCCGAAAACCGCGTGGTGATGCACTGCCACCCCGGAAATCTCCTGGCCATGACCTACGTTCACGACCTCAATGAAAAAGCCTTCACCCGCACCCTCTGGCAGATGTGCACGGAGTGCATCGTGGTGTTCCCGGACGGCGTCAACGTCCTTCCCTGGATGCTCTGCGGCACCAACGAGATCGGCGTCGCCACGGCGGAGAAGATGGGCTCGGCGCGCCTGGTGGTCTGGTCCCAGCACGGCATTTACGGCGCGGGAAAGGACCTGGACGAGACCTTCGGCCTCATCGAGACGGCGGAAAAGGCCGCCGAGATCTACATGAAGATCGCCCACCTGCCCTTGAAAACCACCATCACCGACGATCAGCTCTGGCTCCTAGTGGACCGTTTCGAGGTGGAGCCGAGAGAGGGGTACCTGGAGCCGAGAAAATAAAACGATAAAAACCACCGGGCGCGTTAAGACTTTAAGTCCAACGCGCCCGTGGCTTATATTGTATCAGTGAAATGCCCTTATTTTTTTCTGCACACCGTCCCAGACCCGCATCCTGCTCATCGGATAGGCGTCTTTCATCTTCTTGAGCGCCCTGACCTTCGCTTTCTCCACGGCGTCCTCCCGCATCATGTGGTACATGGCTATATCCCGAAGTGGCTGTTTTTCGTAGCCAAACACGCCGAAGGACTTGCCGATGATGTCCTGTTCCTTTTTCGTAAGAGCGTCGAAAAGCTCCTTCAGACACTCGGTGCGGATGTTCTGCGTGACGATCTCCTCCGGAGACGGATTTGGCTCACTGTCTGTTATGTAGTCATAAACATCGCCGTCATCGTCCGCCGCAAGGTCGTAGATCGATTGAAAGTGTGTCGAATAGGCGATGGCCTTCCGCACCTCGGCCTCTGGGATGTTCAGCTTCTCCGCGATTTCTGTGTCGGAAAGACCGTCCACATTCCGAAGCCGCTTGGCCTTTCGGACAAGGGCCATACTGCGCGGGTCCAGGGAGAGAGTGCCCAGGCTGCTCTCCATGTGGCGGCGCATGGAGGCTTCAATAAAGGGAGTGACAAACGCCGTCAGCGGCCCATGCGCCGGGTCATATCTTCCGCCGCGCACACATTCTATAAACACCACCATTCCGACGCTGCCGAGCTCCGACAGCGTTTCTTCTGTATACCCGCCCCGGCCCATGCAGTTGAACGCCCTCGCTGTCTTCAGGGCGAGGCTGTGAATGAGCCCTATGTTCTTCTCGCAGAGCTCCGAAAGAGATTCCTCGTTTGTCACGTGGCCTCACCGCCACTCTTTTTCGGACGGCCCCTCGACTTTGCCGTGCGGGTGATATTCAGAATGGAATATACCCTTTCGGACGCGACGCTGACCTCAAAATTTTCAACGGAGATGTCGTTGCGTCGCAACGCCTCGTAAAGCTTGTCCCGGACATAGTCCTTGGCCCTCCGCTCGTCCGCCTTGGAGATGGCCACCCGCCCGTCCGGCAGCTCCCGTGGAATGTAGGACAGCATATACTCATCGTGGTCGTTGTAGCTTGCGGTGCTGTTAAAGGGATTCACAATGAGCTTATCTACAAGCCGGGGATCGTTATAAAAGTTGTAGA
>CANQZF010000016.1 GCA_947628265.1 uncultured Oscillospiraceae bacterium | reverse complement strand
AAGCCCCTCCCCTTGGGAGAAGGCAGGGGGTGGGGGTGGCCGGATTACGGACCCACCCTGCCCATCGCTTCGCTCGGCCACCCCTCCCGGAGGGAGGGGCAGATGGGGCAGATGGGGCAGATCGCGGCGGGGCGGGGCAGATGGCGACGGGGCGGATTTGGGTGTTTACCTTTTGCTGTTTTTGTGGTATACTTATATAAATTTACGCGAAGGGGGCGGGGGGTTGGTCCGGATCGGGGAGAAGATCTTTGAATTTACCGCCGGCGACGCCTTTTTGCCCGGGCGGGACGAGGACGCCCACAAGGGGGACTTCGGTCGGGTGCTGATCATTGGCGGGTCCGTGGGATTTACCGGCGCGCCCGCCTTTGCCGCTAGGGCCGCCGTGCGCTCCGGCGCGGGGCTGGTGTTTTTGGGGGTTCCCGAGAGGATCTATGAGATCGAGGCCGTGAAAAACGACGAGGCCATGGTCTTTCCCCTGCCCGGGACGCTGCCGGAGGCGCTTTCCGAGGTCTTGCCCAGGCTCCAACGGTGCGACGCGTGCCTGGTGGGGCCGGGGCTGGGGCTGTCCGGCTGGGTGCGGGAGCTCACTTTTGCGATTTTGGAAAATTCCAGGGTCCCCCTCATCGTGGACGCCGACGGCATAACGGCGGTTTCCAAGCATATAGATAGTTTGGATAAGCTGTCATGTCCGCTTATTTTGACGCCCCACGAGGGGGAGTTTGCCCGGCTCTCTGACGGCCTCTCCCGGCTTTCCCGGGAGGAGGCGGCGCGGGAATTTGCCCTCCGGCACGGGGTCACGGTGGTTTTAAAGGGCCACAGGACGGTGACCGCCGCCCCGGACGGGACGTGTATCGTCAACACCACGGGAAATCCCGGCATGGCCACCGGCGGCTCCGGGGACGTGCTGGCCGGGATGATTTTGGCCTTCCTGGGGCAGGGGATGGACCCCGCCCGGGCCGCGTCTCTGGCGGTGTGGTACCACGGGCTGGCGGGGGACGCGTGCGAAAAGGAGTTCGGGCAGTACGCCATGACTCCCACGGACATGATAGAGCGTCTAAAAACAGTCCTGAGGTGAGTTTTCTTGCGTATTTCCCGGTTATTTCCCTGCTTTTTGGCGCTTTTTGTACTCTCCGGCTGCGGAGGGAACCCCGGCCCGGAGGAGCTGGCCGCGCAGATCGAGGCAAGCTATGCCGAGGTTTCTGAGGTGGATTTTGCCGCCCGCGTCCGGGCCGACTACGGGGACCGGGTCTACGATTTCACCGTGAGCTGCTCCTCCGACGCCGGCGGGGGCGTGCTCACTGTGGCGGAGCCGGAGCTCATCGCCGGGGTCACGGTGCGCTTCTCCCCGGAGGGGGCCGTCCTCGGCTACGACGGGGCGGAGGTCTTCACCGGGGAAATATTGCCGGAGGGCCTCACGCCGGTGGACGCCGTGCCCATGCTTCTAAATCTCTGGCGGGGCGGGCTCGTCACCGAGGCGGTCTTTGAAAAGCGGGACGGGGAGGAGTGCCTGGCGGCGCTCTACCACGTCAGCGACCGGGTGGAGTCCCGGACCTGGTTTGAACGGGACACCTGGCTTCCCCTGAAAAGCGAGGTATATCTGGACGGCTACGCCGTCATTGTCTGCGATTTTTACAACGTGAGAGCGGAGTGACAAAAATGGATCTGCGAAAGAGGACCTGGGCGGAGATAAGCCTTGACAACATCGAGCGCAACTACCGGGCCATCCGTGCGACCCTGCCGGAGGGATGCAAATTCCTGGGGGTGGTGAAGGCCGACGCCTACGGCCACGGGGCCGTGGCGGTGTCCAGGCGTCTGGAGGACCTGGGGGCGGAGTATCTGGCTGTCTCCTGCCTCGACGAGGCGGTGGAGCTGCGGGACGCGGGGATAAAGATCCCCATCCTCATTTTGGGCCACACCCCCGCCCAATTTGTGCCGGAGCTCATAAGGCTCGGCCTCACCCAGACCGTCACCTGCGAGGCCAAGGCCATCGAGTACTCCCGGGAGGCCGCGAGCTTGGGGACGCCGCTGAAGATCCACATCAAGGTGGACACCGGTATGTCCCGGCTGGGCTTTCTCACCGCCGGGGGACATTTTGACCAGGGGATACAGAATATCGTCTCCGCCTGCCGCCAGGAATTTTTGGAGCCGGAGGGCGTCTACACCCACTTCGCCGTGGCCGACGAGGAGGGGGAGGAGGCCCGGAAATGCACCCTGGGGCAGTTCGGGCTCTTCAAAAAAGTCATCGAGGGCGTTGAAAGTCAGGGCATAACTTTTAAAATACACCATTGCGCAAATACGGGAGCTGTGGTAAACTATAAGGAGATGTCCATGGACATGGTCCGCCCCGGGCTTCTGCTCTACGGCTTCGGGGACGGCGGGAGGCTGGGGGTCCGGCCCTGCATGAGGCTCATGACCCACGTCTCCACCATCAAATACATAGACGCCGGCCTCCCGGTGAGCTACGGCGGCACCTACGTCACCCAAAGGCGGACGCGGATGGGCGTCATCCCCATTGGCTACGCGGACGGGCTTTTGAGGTGCCTGTCGGGCCGCTGCTCCTTCATGACCCAGTCCGGTCCCGCGCCTCAGCGGGGGAGGATCTGCATGGACATGTGCATGATAGACCTCACCGACCTTCCCGACGTCAATCTGGAGAGCCTCATCGAGATCTTCGGGGAGCGGCAGACGGCGGAGGACCTGGCGAATATCGCCGGGACCATCCCCCACGAGCTTCTCTGCTCCGTGTCCAAGCGGGTCCCCAGGGTCTACGTGGACTGACGCACCAAAGACACGCTCCCGGCATACGCTGGAATGGGCGGCGTAAAAACCGTCCGGGTAATTTTGCCAAGCTGTATAAATTACTCTGCTTTGTGAAAGAATTATGGTAGTCCGGTACATAAGAAAACGTGCCGGACGACTATCAATTCGTCGGAGAGTGAAGAGTGTGCCGAGCGCAGTCAAAAGAGGAGACATCTACTACGCCGATCTGAGCCCCGTGGTGGGCTCCGAGCAAGGCGGTATGCGGCCTGTACTTATTGTCCAGAACGATACCGGCAACAAGCACAGTCCAACGGTGATCGCGGCGGCGATCACATCACAGATCGGAAAAGCGCGGCTGCCCACCCACATCGAGCTGGAGGGCCGCTCCTTCGGCCTGACGCGGGATTCGGTGGTGCTTTTGGAGCAGATCCGCACCATCGACAAGCGAAGGCTCCGGGAGCGGATGGGCAGAGTCAACGAGGAGCTCATGAACAAGGTGGACGACGCCATTGCCGTGAGCTTCGGATTGCACGGATGAGAGAGGACGCCGGGGGGCCCGCCCCCCGGCACCGTCCGGGACGCAAACCCCCGGGCAGAGACAAAAAGGAGATACATAAGATGAAAAAAGGTAGAAAGATCATGCTCTTTGCGGCCGTCGTGGCCGTGGTGGCCCTTGTCTCCAGCCTCACGACCCTGGCGGTGACGAACTATGGCTCCAGCGACGACCCCTTAGTGACGCTGAGCTACTTAAACGAGACGGTGACGCCATCCATCCAGAATAAGCTCAACGAGCTTCTGGATGAGCGCCTGGACGAGCTGGCCCGGGAGCTGGGCGAGTCGGGAGGCTTCCCCAGCGGCGGCGGTCAGGCCGCCGGCTTTACGGTGGTGACCCTGAACGCCGGTGAGACGGTGGTCTGCGGCGTGGGCACGGAGATCATGCTACGCATCGGCTCGGCCTCTTCTGCGGGGCCGGAGGTCCCCCGGCTCATCGACGAGACCGGCGGGCAGTCCGTGTTCGACGCTGGCGTCCCCCTGACGGTGAACCACATGTACATGGTGACCATCAAGGAAAACGGCGTCAAGGCCACCTCAGATTACACCAAAATACTCATCCGTGGCGAATACACCATCCAGTGACCCCGAATAATTGATAATACCCGGACGTATGATTAAACGTCCGGGTATTTTCATATGTATTGGAGGTCATCCCATGACTATTGACGTTTTTACATCGGAGGGGGCCCCGGCGGGGGCGGTCAGCGTCGCCGTACGCGGGCCAAGGACCGTTTTTGACTATACGGGGCCGGTGACGGGCGGGGTCGCGAGGCTCGTTCTCGCTTCCGCCGGCGGGGCGCTGTCCCTGGGGATCCCGGCGCCGGAGGGGGACGCACTGCGGCTCCATAAAACCATGAGCCGCCTGGAGCTGGGGGATTTCCCGTGGGAGGAGGCCCGGGGACTGCTTACGGACCCGGAGGCGGAGCTGACCGCCCTGACCGCGCCCCCGGAGCCTGAACCGGAGGCAGCGCCGGAGCCGGAACCGGAACCGGAGCCGGAACCGGAGCCGGAACCTGAACCGGAACCAGAACCGGAACCTGAACCGGAGCCGGAACCAGAACCGGAGCCAGTGCCAGTGCCAGTGCCGGAGCCTGAACCTGAGCCCGCGCCCTCGCCTGTGCCTGGACCCGAGCCCGCGCCTGTCCCCCGGCTGACGCCGGCGCCGGTGGAGGGGTGGTATCTGGAGCCGGACCCCGGGCGGCACATCCTGGATGAGGAGCTCAAAAAGGCCGCCGGCACGGCGGGGGACGCCTGGGTGCGCTTTGAGGGGGCGGACACGCTCCTGGCCTTCCCCTGGTCCCCCTCGGAGCCCTTCCCCATGATCCCCATTTTCCGGCTGGGGGCGGCGGCCTCCATAGCGGGGCGGGATTTTATGGTGTTCCGCCTCCGGGACGGCGCGGTGCTGTGACACCCGGAGAAAAAATTGCTGAAAAAAGAGGTTTTTACTTTACATCGGAGAATTTTTTGATATAATTGATATATCGGCGCATTCAGGTAAATCATACAGGAAGAGGAGGGACAAGGACATGGATGAGCTTGACTTCACCAGAAAATTTAACGTTGTGGACAAAAAGATAGGGACGCGGGAGATCTTATCCTCGGTTTATGATTCGTTGAAGCTCAAGGGCTACAACCCCATAAACCAGATCGTCGGCTATATCCTGTCGGAGGACCCAACCTATATCACCAACTACAACAACGCCCGGGCCCTTATCTGCCGCATCGACCGCGACGAGCTCCTGTCGGAGCTGGTGGAGAGCTACCTTGAAAAGGACTCATAAATAAGCCCCAAAAAACCGCCCTGTCCGTTTCGGACGGGGCGGTTTTTTATGTCTGCCGGGGGTTATCGTTATCCCACGGCGATTTCGCCGTCGGTGTAGCGCATGATGACGGAGGCAATCTGGGCGCGGGTGGCGCCCTCCAGGGGGGAGACGGTGCCGTCGTCCATGCCGGTGATGATGCCCTCCGCCGTGGCCCAGCTGAGGGCGTCGAATCCCCAGTCGGTGACGGTCTCCCAGTCGGAGTAGACGGATAGGTCCGCCCGGGCGGAGACGTCCAGGCCCATGACCGTGGCGGCGCGGAAGAGCATGGCGGCGAACTGCTCCCGGTTCACGCCGCCCATGGGGGCAAATTCCGTCTCGCTCATGCCCGCCGTGATCTCATACTCGGCGGCCCAACGGACGGCGGGGGTGTACCAGTCCTCGGTGAGGTCCTGGAAGGTGGGCTCAAAGTCGGAGGGCTGGCGGCCGAAGGTCACCCACAGGGCGTAGATCAGCTCCGCGCGGGTGATGACCTCCTGGGGCCGGAAGGAGGCGTTGTCGGAGTCGTGGTAGAGGCCCTGCTCCCGCACAAAGGCGGCGGGGTCGGTGTACCACTCAAGGCCCAGCACGTCGTCATAGACGGGATAGGTGGCGCTGACGCCCTTGCCCGGGGAATAGAGGCCCTCCACCATGAAGGTGATGCCGTCCTTGCTTTTGAAGGACGCCACGGTGTCCTCCACGCAGAAGTACCGGGCCAGCTGCCGGAGGGCGGAGCCGGAGGGGACGGACTGGCCGGTGGCCACGTCGATGACCTCCCCGGAGACGATGTCCAGGGTGGCGTTGCCGAAGGTCAGGATGAAGCTGGAGCCCATCACCAGCGTGACGGACGAGCCCACCTGGGCGGCCAGGGGCTTCCAGATGTCGGCGCGGCGCAGCTCCAGGCCGTCGTAGGACGTAAGATCGCCGCCGAGACCCATGAGGATGGCGTCGATCCGGCTGTTTATCAGCTTTTCCCCGGCCTCCACAACGGAGTCTGCGTATGTACCGTCGGCGTAGGACTGGGTGATCAGCGGGTCGGCGGCTGTGCCGGCCTGATTGGATGAGGCGGTGGCCGGTAACGCCAGCAGCGATACCGCCAGAACCGCCGTGATGATCTTTTTCATGCTTCCTCCTTACTGGCTCCCCGAAGATAGTAGCCCATGGTGAGAAGACTGTCGGAAAGGTGAACGTTCTCCACTATAGTATCGCCCAAATCGGCGTCAATGTCAATACCCGTGAAGTTCCAAATTCCGCGAACGCCCGCCCTTGAGGCGGCGAGGGCCGTGTCCCTGGCGTATTTTTTGGGGAGCGTCAGCACCGCCACGTCCACCCGGTGGGAGGCGAGG
Source organism: uncultured Oscillospiraceae bacterium (assembly GCA_947628265.1). Classification (GTDB taxonomy): domain Bacteria; phylum Bacillota; class Clostridia; order Oscillospirales; family Oscillospiraceae; genus RUG626. The sequence goes on along the minus strand of CANQZF010000016.1, from coordinate 9,268 downwards.
TACGCCGGGAGATCGGCGGCGTCCAGCACCGGCGTGTCCCGGAGGGCGGTCCCCACAAGGCCGGGGTCCGTGTCGAAGGCGGCGGCCAGCTCAAAGCCGCACTCCGCGAAATTGAAGTTTATAATGAGCGCCCGGCCCAGGTTGCCGGCGCCGATGACCACCGCCGTCAGCGTCCGCTCCAGCCCCAGCACCGAGGAGATGCCGGAGCGCAGGTCCCCCACCCGGTAGCCGTAGCCCTGCTGGCCAAAGCCCCCGAAGCAGTTGAAATCCTGGCGTATCTGGGAGGCCGTCAGCCCCATGCGCTCCCCCAGGTCCCCGGAGGAGGTGCGCTCCACCCCCTGGCGCTCCATGAGGGTGAGCCGCCGCAGATAGCGCGGGAGACGCCGTATGACGTTGGCCGAGATCCTGTATTTCATGGTAATTCACTCCGTTTTCAACGTGAATGGCCCTCAGAAAAAATGACCAAACAAAATACCATGTTAATTATAACATATTCTTCACCCAATTACAACATGGACATATTGACAAAAAGGGGACGTTGGGTATAAAATTATCTCTGGCTAACTATATTGAACGATCGAGGCGATTTTTCAAATGGCAAACAGAACTGTCTACGCGGACAACGCCGCCACCACCGCCGTCTCCAAAACGGCCCTGGAGGCGATGCTGCCCTATTTCACGGAAAACTACGGCAACCCCTCCAGCCTCTACAGCGTGGGCCGCAGCGCCCACCGGGGACTGGACGAGGCCAGAGCCAAGGTGGCGAAAGCCATCGGCGCGGAGCCCGTGGAGATCTACTTCACCGGCTGCGGCACCGAGTCCGACAACTGGGCCCTGAAGGGCATCGCCGAGGCGAAGAGCGCGAAGGGAAAGCACATCATCACAAGCTCCATCGAGCACCACGCCATCACCCACACCCTGGACTGGCTCAAAAAGAAGGGCTATGAGGTCACGTATCTTAAAGCCGACAAGCTGGGCGGCATCGATTTAGCCGAGCTTGAGGCCGCCATCCGGCCCGACACCGTCCTCATCTCCGTGATGATGGCCAACAACGAGATCGGCACCATCCTGCCGGTGGCGGAGATCGGCCGCATCGCCCACGAGCACGGCGTCCTCTTCCACACCGACGCCGTCCAGGCCGCCGGACACATCCCCATCGACGTCAAGGCCATGAACATCGATATGCTCTCCATCTCCGGACACAAGTTCCACGGGCCCAAGGGCGTGGGAGCCCTCTATATCCGTAAGGGCGTCCGTGTCCCCCAGCTCCTCCACGGCGGCGGGCAGGAGCGCAACCAGCGCTCCGGCACCGAGAACGTCCCGGAGATCGTGGGTATGGCCGCGGCGCTGGAGGAGGCCGTCCGGAATCTGCCGGAGACTATGCCCAGAGTGGCCAAAATGCGCGACAGGCTCATCGAGGCCTTCAAGGACATCCCCTACAGCCGCCTGACCGGGGACCCGGTGAACCGCCTGCCCGGCATCGCCAGCTTCGTCTTTGAGTGCGTGGAGGGGGAGAGTTTAGTCCTGAGCCTGGACCACGAGGGCATCTGCGCCTCCTCGGGCTCGGCGTGCTCCTCCGTCAGCTTAGACCCCAGCCACGTGCTTTTGGCCATCGGGCTTCCCCACGAGGTGGCCCACGGCTCTCTGCGCCTGTCCATCACGGACACCACCACGGACGAGGACATCGACTACATCATCGAAAAGCTCCCGCCCATCATCGAGCGTCTGCGCTCCATGTCGCCCCTGTGGGAGGACAGGCTGAATGGAAAGTTTTAATGAGCTCCAAAGGGAGGTCCTGCGGCTGAAGGCGGAGAAAAACGCCCTCATATTGGCCCACTACTACGTGCCGCTGGAGGTCCAGGACGTCTCGGACGCCGTCTGCGACTCCTTCGCCATGGCCCAAAAGGCCGCGAAGGCGGAAAACGGCCTCATCGTCATCTGCGGCGTGCGGTTCATGGGGGAGAGCGCCAAGATCCTGTCCCCGGAAAAGACCGTACTGCTGCCCTCTTTAGACGCCGGGTGTCCCATGGCGGACATGGTGACGCCCGAGGACGTGCTGCGGCTGCGCCGGGAGCACCCGAAAGCGAAGGTCATGTGCTACGTCAACTCCTCCGCTGAGGTGAAGGCGGTTTCCGACGTGTGCTGTACCAGCTCCTCGGCCCTGCGGATCGCAAGAGAGCTTGACTGCCAGGAGATCATCTTCGTCCCGGACGTCCATCTGGGCTCCTTTGTGGCATCGCAGGTCCCGGAGAAGACCTTCTGGCTCCACGACGGCTTTTGCCCCACCCACCACAAAATTAGCGAGGCCGACGTCCTGGCCGCCAAAAAGGCCCACCCGGAGGCGGTCTTCGCCGTCCACCCGGAGTGCGGGGAGGACGTGGTCAAACACGGGGACCTCGTTGGCTCCACCGCCGAAATTCTGGATTTTGCCCGGAAAACCAAGGCCCCGGAGATCCTCATCGGCACGGAGAGCGAGATCGTCGCCCGGCTCCGGCGGGAGCTGCCGGGGAAGAAGATCTACGGCGTGGGCAGCTCCTTCGTCTGCCCCAACATGAAGAAGGTGACCCTGGAGGCCCTTTACGAGTGCCTTCGGGACGAAAAATACAAGGTCGAGCTCCCCGGGGACGTGCTCCGCGCCGCCAGGGAGAGTTTGGACCGGATGGTTAATTCTTAAAGGAGGTACACCATGTATTCCGAAAAGGTAATGGACCACTTCACAAATCCCCGGAACGTGGGTGAGCTGCCCGACGCCAACGCCATCGGGCAGGTGGGCAACCCCGTCTGCGGCGACATCATGAAAATTTACATGAAGATCGAGAACGGCATCATCGAGAAGGTCAGCTTCAAGACCTTCGGCTGCGGCGCCGCCATCGCCACCAGCTCCATGTCCACGGAGCTTGTGAAGGGGAAAAGCATCCAGGAGGCCCTGAAGCTCACCAACAAGGCGGTGGCCGAGGCCCTGGACGGGCTGCCCCCCCAGAAGCTCCACTGCTCCGTCTTGGCCGAGGAGGGCATCCGCGCGTGCCTCGCCGACTACTATAAGCGCCAGGGGTTGGGGCTCCCACCGGAGCTTCAGGACACTGACTGCGACGGCTGCTGCGACACCTGCGCGAAGAACGGGACACAGCACTGAAATCTTTCTTATATAAAAAGACGCCCCGGGGCGTCTTTTTATTTGGAAGAATGTCTTGACAAGCGCGGGGGGACCGTGTAAAATATAAATAAGAATTATTCTTATTAAATTTCTGAAAGGGGAATAAAAATGAACAAATACGCCGGAACACAGACTGAGAAGAACCTGGAGGCCGCCTTTGCCGGGGAGTCCCAGGCCCGCAACAAGTACACCTACTTCGCCTCCGTGGCGAAAAAGGAGGGCTATGAGCAGATAAGCGCCCTCTTTTTAAAGACCGCCGACAACGAGAAGGAGCACGCGAAGCTCTGGCTCAAGGAGCTCCAGGGCATCGGTACCAGCGCTGAGAACCTGGCCGCCGCCGCGAGCGGCGAGAACTACGAGTGGACCGACATGTACGCCGGCTTTGCCAAGACCGCCGAGGAGGAGGGCTTCCCCGAGCTGGCCGCCCGCTTCCGTCTGGTGGCCGAGATCGAGCGCCATCACGAGGAGCGCTACCGCGCCCTTTTGAAGAACGTGGAGACCGCCAAGGTCTTTGAGAAGAGCGAGGTCAAGGTCTGGGAGTGCCGCAACTGCGGCCACATCTGCGTGGGCACCAAGGCCCCCGAGGTCTGCCCCACCTGCAACCACCCCCAGAGCTTCTTCGAGGTCCACGCCCAAAACTATTGATGAAAGGACCCGCCCTTTTGCCTTTCTCCCCGCCGTAGGGGCCGCCGCCCACGGCGGCCCCACTTTTTCACTATTCACTATTCACTTTTCACTTTTCACTTAATTTATTATCCACTCCCAATCAACGCGCAAATGTTCCGTACGGGCCGCACATCTGGGCGGCCCGTCCCCGGTGTTCCGCACACGTCCCGTTAAAAGGTTTGCGGCTTCGCCGCATATTTGATCATTCGCCGCAAATTTATGCGGCGAATACCTTTTTCGGGAGGCGGGAGCAACCCGGAAGGACGGGCCGCCAAGAGAGGCGGCCCCTACGGCGGTGTTCGTAGGCAATGTGGTGGCCGGGGGACGGGGAGCGGTCAGCCGTGGGCGGTGACCGAAGGGAATGCCCTTGGGTGCCGACCCTACGGGACATCGTGCGCTGTTTAGGGGCACGGATGAAAATTGAGGGACGGGCCGCCGGGGACGGCGGCCCCTACGGCGTTGGTTGAGGGTGCGGCGGTGGACAGGAAACGGGCCGATGAGGTCATCGGCCCCTACAGGAGGCTTATACGTTGATTTTGACGTGTGCATTATTGGGGCGGGTGCGGAAAATCGAGGGACGGGCCGCCAAAGAGAGGCGGCCCCTACGGCGGGTTATGGGGTAATGTGGTAAACGGGATACGGGCCGCCCAGGTGTGCGGCCCGTACGGGACATTTTGCGTTGTTCGAGGGGTGATGCGGTAAACGAGGAATGGGCCGATGTGGGCATCGGCCCTTACGGCGATTTGGAAAGACGATGCGATGGACGGGAGATGGGCGGCCCAGATGTGCACCCAAGGGCATTCCCTGCAGTCACCGCCCCTACGGGAGGCGTTATGCGTTGAATGGGGACGGAGGAAAATCGGGGGACGGGCGGGTTTGGAACCCGCCCCTACGAGAAATTTGAAGGATTTCCCATTATAACGCAACATTTCCAATGTTTTTCGTAGGGGAGGGTTCTAAACCCTCCCGCACACCGCACCAGCGAGGCGCGAGGCGCGGAGCGCCAGCGGCAGCGGATATAAATGCTGGTCTTCCGACCACCACACGATAACTGCCAATGTAGCGCGGCGGAGGGTAGATGCTGCCTCTACCGTCCACCACTCAGGCAGCGTCGCCCGAATTTATAATTCGGGCTTACGCGGACGTAGACGCTTGTCAATACGTCAATGTCCGCGCGGAAATCGTTCCACCCGTGTGTATCGACCCCCACTGCGGGAGCCGGACCGCCGATACAACGCACTCGCCAAAGGCTTCAGGGTGCCCAACGGGGTTCCAAGGGGCGGGGCCCCTTGGTCGTTTTCTCCCCTTGCACGGGCCGCCGTGGGCGGCGGCCCCTACAGAGGGAGAGGGGGGCGGGACAAAAGATGGGAAAGTAGATCCCGCCGCCCAAAAGGGCGGTATCCTTTTTAAACCCCCGGAGGGCCCCTTTAATTAAATCGAGAATTTTCGGAAATACTACTCTCATACTACTACCATTTTGGAGGTCAATATGAGAGACTATGTCGGTATATGTTCCCTGACAGGCCGGGAAATTCTTGATTCCCGCGGCAATCCCACGGTGGAGGCGGAGGCGGTTTTGGAGGACGGGGCTCTGGGGGTGGCGGCGGCGCCGTCCGGGGCGTCCACGGGGGCCTTTGAGGCCGTTGAGAAACGGGACGGGGATGAGGACCGGTACGGCGGCCTGGGGACGAAGAGGGCCGCCGAGGAGGTCTCCGGGGAGATAAGCCGGGCCCTGCGGGGGGTGAACGGCCTCGATCAGGCGGAGGTGGACAGGCTCCTCCGGAAGCTGGACGGCACGGAAAACCTCTCCCGCCTGGGGGCCAACGCGGTGCTGGCCGCCTCCGTGGCCGTGGCGAAGGCCGCCGCTAAGAGCCGGGGGCTGCCGCTGTGGTCGTACCTGGGCGGCGTGGGGGCGGTGCGGCTGCCTATGCCCATGATGAACGTCCTGAACGGCGGGGCCCACGCGGGAAATTCCCTGGACGTCCAGGAGTTCATGCTGGTGCCCCTGGGGGCGGAGCGTTTTTCTCAGGCGGTGCGCTGGTGCGCGGAGGTGTTCCACGTCCTTATGAAGCTCTCCGGGGCCTCCGGCGTGGGGGACGAGGGCGGCTGCGCGCCCAATTTGGAGTCCGACGAGGCGGCGCTGAAGCTCCTTATGGAGGCCGTCAAGAGCGCGGGCTTTGAGCCGGGGCGGGAGATCGCGTTCGCCCTGGACGCCGCCGCCAGCCAGTGGCAGGACGCTGACGGGTATTTCCTGCCCAAGCGAAAGGAACGCCTCACCCGGGCACAGCTCATGGACCGCTGGAGGAGCTGGACGGAGCGCTACCCCATTTTGTCCATCGAGGACGGCCTGGGGGAGGAGGACTGGGACGGCTGGCGGGAACTCACGGAGCGCCTGGGCCGGGAGATCATGCTGGTGGGGGACGACCTCTTCGTCACAAACCCCGCCCGGATACGCCGGGGCGTGGAGCTGGGGGCCGGCAACGCGGTGCTCATCAAGATGAACCAGATCGGCACCCTCAGCGACACCCTGGCCGCCGTGGAGACCGCCAAGGGGGCCGGGTACACGCCCATCATCTCCCACCGCTCCGGGGAGACGGAGGACGCCACCATCGCCGACCTCGCCGTGGCGGTGAACGCCCCCTTTATCAAGACCGGCGCCCCCTGCCGGGGGGAGCGGACGGCAAAATATAACCGCCTCCTGCGCATCGAGGAGGCCCTGGGCAAAAACGCGGTTTTCGGAATGAAATAAAGGATAAAACCCCTTCTCACACGGTTGAGAAGGGGTTTTAAGTTATTTGTTCGGTGAGTTTTCGCACATAAAGGAGCAACGCATCCAGGGAGGGGAAGTGGGGGATGAGGGCGGGGTCGGGGAGGTCGAAGACGTTGACGAGCCTGGGGGCGGGAAGGCCGTGGGCCTCGCGCTCCAGGTCCTCCACGGGGCGGCCGGAGTAGAAGTGGTCCCGGCGGATGTGCCGGAGCTCGTGCTCCAGGCACTCCCGGCGCTTTTCCTCGCTCAAATGGCGGCTTAAGTAGATGTCAAAGCTCCCGTCGCTGTTGGGGACGGTGACGCCCTCCACCGCGGCGGGGAAGTCCAAAAACCGCACGTAGTAGTCCGGGGTCCACACTTACTCCCGCCCCTCCTCGCGCCGCAGGGCCTCAATCACCGCCACGGCCCGGCGCACGTCCGCCTCGGTGGCGTCCTTGGCCAGAGAGAAGAGCATCCGGCACTCGGAGCGGCTGCGGAGCATCTCCAGATACTCCATAAGCTCCGAGGCTGTGGGCTCATCGGAGGGGGCGGGGGCCGGAGGGGCCTCCTTGAAGCGCTCCACGGGCACGCCGAAGTAATCGGCCAGCTTTTGGAGCGTGGAGATCCGGGGCTCATAGGAGCCACGCCGCCAGCGGACGAAGGTGGAGTTGCTGATGCCGGTCTCCTTTGCGACCTGATAGGGGGTGACGTTGCGATTTTCGCAAAGTTGCATAAAAACAGCGTACATATTTTGTTCACCCTTACAAAAGTGTGCATTAGAGTGCAACTAGTTGCATTTTAATGCTTGACAAACGAAGCAAACCGAAGTATAATGCAACCATTCGCAACGGAAACTTAAGCAAAATTAAGTATTTTTACTTAAGTTTACTTAAGAACCGCTGGGAAATCGGTGGGCAAATGCAACGTCATACTTCGGAATTGCTTCGGAATGCAATGCGGGGCGCCCCGGCAGCGGGAGCTTGCGACAGTGGGGCCTTACAAGGGCATTATACCGAAAAAAGCCGGGAATGTCAACTGCTTTGCCGGGAAAGGGGCGGGGAAATCGGAAAAATTTTCATGGAGGAGGCGACTTGTGGCGAGGGCGATGGAGCCGGAGGAGCCGGCGAATGCCGGGGTACGGTGCTCGGTGTGCAAAAATGAGCTCTTCCGGGGGGAGACGTACGGCGCGGACGGGGAGCGGATCTTGTGCGCCCAGTGCGCCAGGGAGGAGTTGGCGGGGCTTTCCGACGGGGAGGTTTTGGAGCTCATGGGCTTTGAGGTGAGAAGGGGGTGAGAGCATGGGGGAGAGCGAAGCGTGCGCGGCGGCGCTTTTGGAGGCCGTGGACAGGTGCGTGGCGTACTGCCGGGAGAGCGGCGAGCCGCCGGCGGGGTTTTTGCTCCACCGCTACACGGACATATCCGAGGAGCGGCTGGAGGAGTACATAGCGGCCGGGGAGGAGGCCCTGCGCCGGGGCGGGGAGCTTGAGGGAGACGAGCTTTTGCGCTTCAGGGCCGCCAGGCGCTGGAGGGAGTTTAAGACCTTCTACTGGCTGGACATGGGCCGCAGGGACCCGAAGAGCACGGGCTTTGCGGTGCTCAATTTAAAGCAGCCGGAGAACGGGGGCTTTACGGAAAAGGAGCCAAAATCCGGGGGAGATCAGATCCGGGTGATCTTTGACGGCGTCGGCGGGGTCGAGGCCATGAAGTAGCGAAAGGGGGGAAAAGCATGGGGGAGGAGACCGTCTGGGACCTGGGGACGGCCAGCGAGAAGCAAAAGCGCTTTTTCATGGCCCGCACAGCCTTTGTGGCCTACGGCGGGGCCAAGGGCGGGGGGAAGACCTGGGCCGTCAGGACCAAGGCGGTGGGCGGGGCGGTGGTGAACCCGGGCATCCGGATCCTCATCATGCGCCGGACGTACCCGGAGCTGGAGGAGAACCACATCCGGCCCATCGTCTGCTCAGTGCCCGAAAGGATAGGGACGTTTACCGCGTCGGTTAGACGAATGACATTTTTTAACGGTTCCACCATCAAATTCGGACACTGGGCAGGCGACAGGTCGGAGGGGGAGTACCAGGGGCAGGAGTTCGACTGGATCTTCATTGACGAGGCCACCCAGTTCACGGAGCGCAGCTTCAACTATTTAAAGGGGTGTCTGCGGGGCGTCAGTCCCTTTGAAAAACGGATGTACCTCACCTGCAACCCCGGCGGGGTGGGGCACCGGTGGGTGAAGCGGCTCTTCATCGACAGGGACTACCGCCACGACCCCCAAAACCCCGAGGCGGACGAGGACCCCAGGGACTACACCTTCATCCCCGCCACGGTGGAGGACAACAAATTCCTGTTGGAGAGCTCGCCCAGGTACCTGGAGATGCTGTCCCAGATGCCGGAGAACGTGCGCCGGGCCTACCGCTACGGGGACTGGGACGCCCTGGGCGGGTGCTACTTTGACGAGCTTCGGCGGGACACCCACACCGTGGCGGATTTTCGGATCCCCGCCCACTGGCGGCGGTACAGGGCCATCGACTACGGCCTTGATATGCTGGCGGTCCTCTGGATCGCCGTGGACGAGGAGGGGCGCAGCTACGTCTACCGGGAGTGGACAAAGGACCGGCTCATCGTCCGGGACGCGGCCAGGGGGATCCTGGAGCGGACCCTTCCGGGGGAGGAGATCGACGCCACCTTCGCCCCGCCGGACTTATGGA
>CANQZF010000015.1 GCA_947628265.1 uncultured Oscillospiraceae bacterium | reverse complement strand
GACTGGAAGGACTCCATCGGCGTGGACGAAAACGGCGAGCCCCTCCTTTTCAACGGCCATTACGGCGACGTGGCCGCCCGGCGACAGGGCACCGACATCTGGACGAACCCCAATACCAGCTCCGACCCGTATCCCAGCTTCATGACCTACGGCCTGGGGTTTTATGAGTACTTCCTCCTGGCGGAGGACATCGGCGCCGTGGGCGTGCCGGTCCTCAACTGCGGCATGTCCTGCATGGCCCGTGGCAATGAGGCCGCGCCGCTGTCCTCCGACGAGATGGCGGGGTACATCCAGGACGCCCTGGACCTGGTGGAGTTCTGCCGGGGCGATAAGACCACCAAGTGGGGCGCGGTGCGGATCGACATGGGCCACCCGGAGCCCTTCGAACTGCGCTATATCGGCATCGGCAACGAGCAGTGGGGTACCAACTACTTCTTCCACTACGAGGCTTTTCTGGAGGCCTTCGCCAAGGCCCGCGCGGAGCGCCCGGAGCTTTTTGACGGCGTGGAGCTGATGTTCTCCGCCGGCACCGACGACGGCGACAGCGGCTACGGCATGTACATCGACGCCTACCGCCATGTGGAGGACTGGCTCTCGGACAACCCCGGCAAGACCGTTTATGACTACACCGGGGCCATCGACCACCACTACTACAACACCCCCGACTGGTTTCTCAGCCACGCGAACTACTATGACGAGGAAAACTACACCCGCGATACCACCGATTTTGCCTCCGCCCCCTACGGCGGCGGGATGCCGGTCTTTTTGGGGGAGTACGCCGCCCAATCCAACACCCTGAACGCGGCCCTGGCGGAGGCGGCCTACATGACGGGCCTTGAGCGCAACGGTGACATCGTGAAAATGGCCGCCTACGCGCCGCTCTTCGGGAACCTGACGGCCACCCACTGGGCCCCGGACCTCATCTGGTTCAATAATTACCAAGTCACCCCCTCCGTGAACTACTACGTCCAGCAGATCTTCGCCAAAAACGCCGGGACGACGCTTCTGCGCTCTGAGCTTACCGGGGCGGAGATGAGCGGCGAGGACGTCCTCACGGGGAAGATCGGCGTCGGGACGTGGAACACGGCGGCCAAATTCGACAACGTGAAGATCGTGAACAACAAGACCGGCAAGACCCTGGGCCAGCAGGACTTCGAAAAGGACACCCTTAACGATTGGGAGCGGGTCTCCGACGGGACCTGGAGCGTGGAAAACGGGGAGCTTGTCCAAAAGAGCAATACCACCAACACCGGCGCTTACGGCAACACCGGCTCCGCCCTCTACTTCGGGGACGCGGGCTGGACGAATTACACCCTGACCCTGGACGCCACCAAGACCGGCGGCGCGGAGGGCTTCCTCATCCCCTTCGCCGTCCGGGATAAGGACAACAACTTCTTCTGGAACCTGGGCGGCTGGAACAACACCGTCTCCGCTCTCCAGCAAGTCTCCGGCGGGTCCAAATCCGACCAGCTGGGCGGCACGACCAAGATGTTCTCCGCCAAGACCGGCCAGACCTACCACCTGAAGATCGTGGTGACGCCGGAGAACGTCAAGTGCTACGTGGACGACGAGCTCTACGTGGACTATACCCCCGCCCCCGTCGCCAAGTCCGAGGCGTATGAGGTGGTCAGCACCGACGAGACGGGCAACATCATCGTGAAGCTCGTGAACGTCACCGGGGACGCCCGCACCTTCGCCATCGACATCCAAAACGCCACCAATATCGGGGACACCGCCGCCGTGGACGTGGTGGCGGGCACCAGCCTCCAAAACGACAACATCCTGGGCCGCGACCCGGTGGTGACGCTGAGATCCACCGAGGTTTCCGGCATCACCGACCGGTTCAACTACACCGTCCCCGCCTACTCCGTCACCGTTTTGCGGGTCAGGACAAAGTGACATTATCCTTTTGCCCTCTTGACAAAAACAAGAGAGAGAGGTATAATAGCTAATACTATTAGCTTTGTGGGGCGTTCCATGGACTATGAGGAATTGGCCGAGGAGCTTTTGAGGCTCCGAACCCAGCAGTTCAAAAGCGGCATGTGGAGGCAGACTTTGAGGCTGGCCCGTGGGGAGCTGTTGGCTCTATATTACCTTCAATGCCACGACGGCGGCGTGTACCCCAGGGAGCTCAGCGATGAGATGTCCGTCAGCACCGCCCGCATTGCGGCTATGCTCCGGGACATGGAGGAGAAGGGCTGGATCGTAAGGCAGGAGGCCCCGTCAGACAACCGGCACGTCCTCGTCACCCTGACAGAGGAGGGCCGCAGCGAGATGCGAAGACAGCGGGAAAAGACGCTGGACTCCGTATCTGCGGCGCTGAAGGCCTTGGGGCCGGAGGACGCCAAAGAGCTTATTCGGATATTAAATCGGTTAAACGAGATCTGCAGGGACCACATATAGATAAAAGGCCGCAGCTCACTGGCTGCGGTCTTTTCATAGGTGGTTTGCTAATAGTATTAGTAATACTAATATCTAATTAAAATAAGACATTCGCGCCGGTCTTTTTCACGTCGTCGTCGCTCAAGCCGCTTAACCTCACCTCCGCGCAAGCGCGAAGGTTCAGGCGCGGGCTTGGCTCCTCCTCTCCCCGGCGGGCTTGCCCGCCGGGGGCCCCGGTGGCGTCAGCCACCTTGGAAATACCAATGGGTATTCCCTGCGGCGTCTTCCTTGCCTGACATGAAAAATCCTCGCCGCTCGGTGTCTCCTTTTAAATAGATATTAGTATAAAAGGAGAGGAAAAATGGATAGAAATTATGACAGCGACAGATATTTTGAGAATCAGGCGGCCCTCTGCGCGGAAAACGACATCATCAGCCGGGAGCTGTACGCGGAATTTGGCGTCAAGACGGGCTTGCGGGACGAGAACGGAAAGGGCGTACTCACGGGCCTCACCAACATATCCGAGGTGACGGCCTTCAAATTCGTGGACGGCGTCAAGACCCCCTGCGACGGGGAGCTACTATACCGCGGGTACGATGTGCGGGACCTCATCCGGGGAAGCTCCCGGTTCGCCTTTGAGGAGGCGGCGTATCTTCTGCTCTTTGGGGAGCTGCCCACTGACGCGCGGCTGCGGGAGTTTATCGGCGTTCTGGCGGAAAAGCGGGTGATGCCCACAAACTTTACCCGGGACGTCATCATGAAAGCCCCCAGCGCGGACATCATGAACTCCATGACGAAGAGCGTCCTGACCCTGGCCTCCTATGACCCGCTTTCGGGGGACCTGAGCCTACCCAACGTCTTGAGGCAGTGCGTCCAGCTCATCAGCGTCCTTCCCATGCTGGCGGTGTACGCCCACCACGCCTACAATCACTATGAGCTGGACGGGAGTATGTATATCCACCGGCCTGACCCGGAGCTGTCCACCGCCGAAAACTTCCTGCGGCTCCTGCGCCCGGACATGGCCTATTCGGAATTGGAGGCGAGGGTCTTAGACGTGGCGCTCCTGCTCCACGCCGAGCACGGGGGCGGCAACAACTCCACCTTTACCACCCGTGTCGTCACCTCCTCGGGCTCCGACACCTACGCGGCTATGGCGGCGGCGCTGTGTTCCCTGAAGGGGGCGCGCCACGGGGGAGCCAATATCATGGTGATGCGGATGATGGAGGACATCAAGGCAAACGTCCGTGACTGGGCGGATGAGGAGGAGGTCTCCGCGTACCTCACGAAGCTTCTGGACGGTGAGGCGTTTGACAAAAAAGGGCTCATCTATGGCATGGGCCACGCGGTCTACTCTCTGTCCGACCCCCGGGAGGTGGTGTTCAAGGGCTTTGTGGAGAGGCTGGCCCGGGAGAAGGGGAGAGAGCGGGACCTTGCGCTCTACAACGCCATTGAGAAGCTGGCGCCCCGCCTCATCGCCAAAAAGCGCCGTATCTACAAGGGCGTCAGCCCCAACGTGGATTTTTACAGCGGCTTTGTCTACGATATGCTGAACATCCCCGTGGAGCTCTATACGCCTATCTTCGCCGTGGCCCGGATCGCCGGGTGGAGCGCCCACCGATTGGAGGAGCTGGTCAGCGCCAACAAGATCATACGTCCCGCCTACAAGAGCCTCTGCCGGAGGCGGGCGTACACACCCATAGAGGACCGATGAAAGGAGCGGACAATGGACCAGAACAGGAACGAAAAAGTGACCGGGGAGGATTTCTTCCTGGATTATTTCAACAGTGACCGGGTCTTCAACACCCTGAAGCGCGCCGACTACCTCCTGCTTCGCGCCATCCAGAGCCGCGCCGGGGAGAGGGGCAGACCGGGGAGAACGTACCTTGCTGACCTTGCTGCGGCGCTGGACATCCCCATACCGACCCTCTCAAAAACCGTTGAGCGGCTGCAGGATAAGGGGCTTGTGGCCTGGAAGACGGACAACGCCGCCGGACAGACTTACGTCAAGCTCACCAGCAAGGCGGTGGAGCTCATGGACGACGAGAGCCGGAGAATGAAGACCGCCTATGAGCGTATCCGTGCCGAGATCGACGAAAAGGACCTGAAGCAGTCCCTGGAAACAGCCCGAAAAGTCGCCGAAATCCTCAATGAGACAAGACGCGAGAGCGTGTAGGGGAAACGGAAAGACTCACAGATCCCCCAAAACACGGCCAATATCCCCATCCAGAAGAATGGAGCGGTCCGCGATCCCGGCGGGGCAGACGGCCTCGCCGGCGTTTATAGAGGCGTATGTGGCCAAACTGTTCTCCGCTGTCATGCGCCAGAAGGGGTATTTGATGATGCCGGGGGTGTTGAAGCCCACGCCCAGCTCCAGGAAGAGAATTCGCCCGTTTTGGCGTTTGCGCAGAAAATCCTCATACCGCGCCGCCGCCTCGTGCCAGCCGGCGTCCTCCGCAAATTTGTCGTCGGAGCGCAAATTCATGGTCATGGGCCGCCCGCAGTGGGGACAGCGGGGGAGGAGCTCAGAAGGGATCCGCATATCCTCCTGCCGCTCCAGCATCCGCCGGACGGCGCTCTCGTTGTCGAAGGTCTCCTGGCGGCAGGGCTCGGAGCACTGAAAAAGCCCGTAGTCGCCCTGGGTGTAAAATAGCCGCGCCTTCTCAAAACCCGCCTTCTGGAAGCAGTGGTCCACATTGGTGGTGATGACAAAATAGTCCTTATCCCGCGTCAGCGCCAGGAGCTTTTCATAAACCGGCTTGGGTGGGTCCATGTATCGGTTTACATAAATATACCGGCTCCAATACGCCCAGAATTCCTCCGGGGCGGGGTAGGGGTAAAAGCCGCCGGAGTACATATCGGAAAAGCCGTATTTTACGGCAAAATCGGAAAAGTACCGCTCAAACCGCTCCCCAGAGTAGGTAAACCCCGCCGCCGTGGACAGCCCCGCCCCCGCGCCGATTATAACGACCTCCGCAACCCGAAGGGCCTTGCGGAGCCTATCTATATTATCCCAGTAATTCCCGGTAGATCTCACGATCGACATCCTTGAAGACATTGAAAAGGACCTCCGTTTCGCCCCGGTATCGCCGCGCTGTTTCCACGGCGATCTTCGCGGCCTCGCCGTTTGGGAAGTGGAATTCGCCGGTGGAGATACAGCAAAAGGCCACGCTCCTAATGCCGTTTTGCCGTGCCAGCTCAAGGCAGGAGCGGTAGCAGGAGGCCAGCGCCTCCCGGTCCCGCGCCGTCACCTCTCCCGCCACAATGGGGCCCACGGTGTGGAGGACATACGCGCAGGGCAAATTGTAGGCGGGGGTGAGCTTAGCCCGCCCCGTGGGCTCCTCATGGCCCTGCTTTGCCATAATCTCGGCGCATTTGAGCCGCAACTGTACCCCGGCCCAGGTGTGGATGGCGTTGTCGATACAGCCGTGGCAGGGGAGATAGCACCCGGTGAGCCCGGAGTTGGCGGCGTTGACGATGGCCCCGCACCGAAGGGTGGTAATGTCCCCCTGCCAGAGGTAGATCCCCGGCTCCACAGGCGTCAAATCCGTCATGTCCGTGACGCCCTTTCGGGAAATCTCCTCCCGCAGATATTCGTCCTGTACCGTGAGGAACTCCTCCCCGATGGGGCGAGGCGGGCGGACGTTCATCAAGGAGCGCAGCAGCTTTCTCTGCTCCGCCTCATCGGAGGGAATGGTCATCCCCCGATACCGGGGCTCCTCCCGCAGGAGATACGCAATCAAAAATCTCCGCCGTTCCGTCTGCGTCATCATTTCGCCGCCTTTTTCCCGTTCCGCCGGCCCGTGTTTTCGGAGCCCCGGACTTCCTCGTGGTAGAAATAGTCCACAATGACGGGATGCCCCTGGGGAACACGGCCGTAGGGGAGCTCGTTGTCCACAAAGGGGCAGTCATACTTCTTCGCCAGCTCCTCCGCCCGCTTTTCCAGCGCCTCAAAGAAGCTCCGGTCATGCCGGTCATAGATTGCCTGATAGAGCGGCAAAAGCGTGGGGTGCTTTTCCGCGATATAGTCCATAATGGTCTTTTTAAACCCGCCCCGCAAATTCAGATTTTCCAGCCAGAAGAGGTCGCACTGATTTCTGACCCGCTCAAAAATCGCCTCAAAGTCCGTGATCCCCGGAAAGACCGGGGACACAAAGCAGACGGTGCGGATGCCGGCGTCGTAGACCGTTTTCATGGCCGCCAGACGCCGCTCGATACTGACGGCGTTGTCCATGTCGTCCTTGAAGTTTTCATCCAGCGTGTTGATGGACCAGGACACCGTCACCTGTCCCAGCTCCTTCAGAAGGTCCAGATCCCGCAGGACCAGGTCGGATTTCGTGCAGATGAGAATGTCCGCTCCGCTGCCGCGAAGCTGTTCAAGGAGCTTGCGGGTAGCGCCGAAAATTTCCTCCTGGGGGTTATACCCGTCGGTCACCGAGCCGATCACCACCCGCTGACCCGCGTATTTTCCGGGATTTTTGATCTCCGGCCAGTGCTTCACGTCGAGGAAGGTCCCCCAGTCCTCGGTGTGCCCGGTAAAGCGCTTCATAAAGGAGGCGTAGCAGTATTTGCACCCATGGGTACACCCCACATAGGGATTGACCGAGTACCCGCCCACCGGTAGGCTCGACTTCGTCATGATATTTTTCGTCTCCACGTCGGCAATCAGAACGCCGCCCATTTCCATCTGCGCCATAGCTTGATCCCTCCGGAAGCGTTATTTGCGTCCTATTATATCCCCGTTAATCCCGTTTCGCAACCCCCGCGCCTCACAACGGCCCCAACCGGGCAGACCGCAGCGCAATTCCCACAGTGTAAGCAGTGATTCTGCTGAATACGGTAGGGCGTCCCCGGCTCAATGCACCGCTGAGGACAGTTTTTTAAACACTTTCCGCAACCGATACATGTATCAAGAATGACATATCCTTTTTGTGTGAGGTTTCCCGCGCCAATGGTATAGCTCTCCCGGAAAATTGGGTTGACGCCCAGATTGAAATACTCGATTTCCGCGTCCCTGATTTCAAAGACGATCCCCGCCAGCTTTCGGGTGTCGCCGGGATAGACATTCGAGAGATAGGGCTGTTCCGCAAAAATCTTGTCGATCCACTTCTCCTGCTCGTCCTCCGGGACGGGAATCGCCCTTGCGGACAGGCGGATCATTTCTTTATATTTGGTGTAACCCAATACCTGCACACGCCCGTCACGCAGAAGCTCCTCACAGAAGGCCTTTCCTTTCGCGGTGAAGAAAATCATCCTGTCCGGCTCGTAGTGGATGGCGGAGATATTGCGTATCTGCGGCGCGCCATATTTGTCCACCGTTGCGAAAGCCAGCACGCCGACGTATTCTAATTTTTTCAAGCAAGTTTGCGCGTCCATTCGAAACACCTCATTCAATGATTTTGCCACGCCGCTCTTTTCTCGGCCTCAAAAGGAAATTTTTCATGGCGAAAACCACGCAGACAGCGGGTGCGCCATAGAATCCGCTTTTCATGGTGGGATCATCAATGATGCTGGGTACTTCATAAGCTCTAAAGGCTCCATCAGCCCACCTCTTTCCAGCACTGCGGGTCGGCCTCATAGAAGCCGCCGTTTGTCCCCTTTGCCACGGCGGGACAGCCCCGGCAATAGGGGAGAAGCTCACACTTGGCGCACTTGACGAAATTTGTATACTCCCGGTACCGCTCCATTTCGCACACCCACACGTCGGCCATCCGGTCAGTAAACACGTTGCCTACCTTGCTGTCCGCAACACGGCGGCAGGCGTACACGTCGCCGGTGGGCAGGATGGTGATATGACAGTTGCCGCAGTTGCACCCGCCGTAGATCATGCCCTCTTTGGCATCTGCATGGATTTTGAAGGCTCCCGTCTCATACTCGTAGAGCGTCCAGAGATGGTCTTTTTTGTTGAAATAGGTCTGGCAGCCCTCCGCCTCATATTCCTTGAATTTTTTATCGCAAATTGCCAATAGCTCCCGGTACTCCTGCGGCGTCATGGAAGCGTCCAGATTGCCGCCGCTGGGGACATAACGGGAAAAGGCAAATACATTTGCTCCCGCAGCCACTACCGCGTCGATGATCCCCGGCACCTCCATGCGGTTTGTTTTGGATACCGTGGTCATAATGACGCTTCGCATCCCGGAGCGGTTGATACAGCCGATTTTTTCTATGGTGCAGTCAAAGGAGCCGGGCTTGCGGAACCAGTCGTGGGTCTCCCGGAGTCCGTCAAGGGAAAGCTGGTACTTCTCACAGCCATAGTATTTCATCTCCCGGCACACCTGGTCGTTTAAGTGGAACGGGTTGCCCATAATGGTAAACGGGACATGGTGTTCCTTCATGAGCGCCAGCAGCCGCCAGAAATCCGGGTGCAGGATGGGGTCGCCGCCGGTGAGGTAGAAATAGGGCAGTCGCCCGTACACCTCGCAGAAGTCCAGGCAGTTATAAAAGGTGTCCTCCATCTGCGCCCAGGTCATGCTTTTAAGCTCATGGCACTTATCCCCGGAGAAGATGTAGCAGTGCTTGCACCGCTGGTCGCACTCGTCTGTT
The DNA here is from genome assembly GCA_947628265.1 of uncultured Oscillospiraceae bacterium. Taxonomy (GTDB): domain Bacteria; phylum Bacillota; class Clostridia; order Oscillospirales; family Oscillospiraceae; genus RUG626. The sequence continues at coordinate 6,842 of CANQZF010000015.1, read as the reverse complement.
AAGTGCCATTGGAATGAGAAGTATTGCATAAGCGTCCCCCAAATCTATGGTAAATCGATAAACGATGAATGACCTGGCCCCCGTAGGGGGTGTTTTTCATTTGTCCCCGGCTCCGCAGGCAGTCCCACAGGCGGCGGGATTCTCCTCCGGCTTGCCGGCGGCTCCGCAAGCGGCGGGGGCCTCGGCGGGCTTGCCGGCAGCGCCACAGGCGGCGGGCGTCTCGGCGGGCTTGTCCGCTGCTCCGCAAGCGGCTCCACAGGCGCAGGGCGTGACGTCCTCGGACCAGGAATAGAGGTTAGAAAGTGCCATACTGTTTGCCTCCTTGATGTATTCAGGGGTTCCCCTGTAATTGCCATTCTAAAATGGCCCGGAAGGAGGCGCAAGTACGCACCTTTTTGTGGGGTACGCACCTTTTTGTAACTACTTGACGGGAGCAGAGCGGCACATTAAAATGGAATGTAACATCATATTTTCATGTAGGAGGCTTTTTATGAAAACGAAAGCCGAGCTCATCCCCGAATGTCCCGTAGCGACCACCGTCCAGCTCATCGGGAACAAGTGGAAACTTTTGATTATACGAAATTTACTCCAGCGTCCGTGGCGGTTCAATGAGCTTCAAAAAAATCTGGAGGGTATCAGCCAGAAGGTTCTGACAGACAGTCTCCGCTCCATGGAGGCCGACGGGATCATCACCCGCACAGTCTATCCCGAAGTGCCGCCCAGGGTGGAATACGCCCTTTCGGAGCTGGGGAAATCGATGCGCCCCATCCTTGATGCCATGAAGGCGTGGGGTGAGGAATATAAGGCGCAGAAACGATCGTAATAAGGAACAGGCGAAAGAGGGTCAGCTATGATCGATACATATGAGACCGCCCACTATGTGTTTCATTTTCTGAAGGACAGCTTGGCGCAGCGGGATATTTTGCAAATTTCGGAGGGGCAGGAGCAATGCTTTGAGAGGATATGCAATCGTTTAAATATAAAATATTCCGAAAAAATAGGATATTGGTTTTACAATTCGCCGCAGGTTCTTGGAAACGCCTTTTTTGACGGGGCCTTGTGCAACGGCGTATCCATTACGGACGCGCAGGATGACGACGTTGGCAAAGTCGTCTCATTAAGCGGAGAAAAAGAGGACAGTTTTGTGGTGGAGCCGTACTCGATCCATGCCGTATATGAGGAGAGAATCAAATGTATCGGCCCGCATGAGGATACCCACGTTATAGCGGCGCGGCTTTTTGAGCCGTCCTCCGCCTTTTTGTGCGAGGGGCTTGCGATGATGATGGACGGAAGCTGGTGGGGAATTGAAAATAAGCTTTGGGCAAGGTATTACAAGGATACGGGAAAATTATTTCCCGTCCACGATCTCATAAACTGCCCCGAGGATGCTTTTTATGGGCTGGAGAGCGGGAAAACATATCCCGTCGCGGGCGCGTGGACGGAATATATGTTTCAAACATTTGGAAATGAAAAATATATGCGGTTCTATTGCGGCGACGGGACCGCTCAAGTGGCGACAGATGTTTTCGGAAGATCCCTGTCGCAAATCTGCCGGGAGTTTGAGGAATGGCTGTCAGAGCTCCCTTTTTCAGAGGAACAGCGCCGGATGATCGATCTTAAAATCTGAACGCCCCGGATGGCCTTGAGCTTCCGGGGCGCTTTTTCTATTGGTTGGGTTTCCTCACGATCCCCGCCACGTTCTGGAGGGATATGAAGGCGTTTTTGTCGATGTCGGTGACGAGCTTTTTGAGCTTGTTTATCTGGAAGTGGTTGACAATGAAGTAGATGATCTGCTTTTCGTTTTTGGAGTAGCCGCCAGTGGCGTTGACGATGGTGCCGCCGGCCTTGAACTGGTCGATGAGCGCGGCGGAGATCTGCCTGGCCTTTGTTGTCACAATCATGGCGCACATGGAGCGGTCAAAGCCCTCCACCAGGAAATCCACGGTCTTGGAGCCCACAAAATAGGTGACGATGGAGTAGAGCGGCAAGATCCAGCTGCGGATGACGATGCCGCAGATGATGTACAAAAGGGTGTTGAAGACCATCACAAAGGTCCCGATGGAGATGCCGATATTTTTCGCGAAGATCACCGACAGCACATCCACGCCGTCGATAGCCCCGCCAAAGCGGATGGTGAGGCCGCTGCCGATGCCGGAGATGACCCCGCCGAAGACGGCGCACAGAAGAAGATCCGTGCCCGCTAGGGGGGAGACGAAGTTCACATCCACGGGCAGGACGTACTGGATGAGGTACGACCCCAGGGAATAGATGCCGACGGCGTAAAGGGAATAGACCGTGAACACAAGGCCCTGCCGCCTCAGCCCGAAAAGGAAGATGGGGAAGTTCAAAAGAATGAGGAAAACGGAGAGCGTCAGCCCCGGCGGGGTGACCTGGTCCAGCAGCATGGACAGCCCCGAGATGCCGCTGTCGTAGAGCCTCACGGGGAAGAGGAACATGGACACGCCAAAGGCGTTGACAGCGCCGGCCACGGTCAAAAGGAGAAAATTCACGGGCCGCAGCTCCTTCCAGAGAGGGATAAAGCGTGATGGACTTTTCTTCATTGGCCGCGCGCCCCTTTTCCATTGAACTGACGGGAGCTTTTCCCGCCGCCATTATTATACAGTCCCGCGCCGTGCCCGTCAAGCCGCACGCCGGCGGTGATATTTTCATTTTTCCTCTTGACAACCGCCCGGGGGTGTGGTATCTTATATTTAACATTTAGGCTAAATGTTAATTGATAAGGGGAGATGAGGCATTGAGCTTGCAAAAGACTGTCAGCGCCCTGGCGGACCCCACGCGGCGGGAGATCTTGAACCTTTTGAAGGGCGGGCGGCTGTCGGCGGGGGAGATCTGCGAGCACTTTCCCGTGACGGCGGCCAGCGTCTCCCGGCACCTCTCGATTTTGAGGGACGCGGGGCTCATCCGGGACACCCGGGAGGGGAAATTCATCTTCTACGAGCTGAACGCCTCCGTGCTGGAGGAGATGCTGCTGTGGATCACGGAGCTTCAAGGAGGAAATGACCATGATAAAGCGGAATAAATGGAAAATACTTGTGTCACTCGCAATCATACTCATCCCCATGCTGGTGGGTCTGGCCATGTGGAACAGGCTCCCGGAGCGCATCCCCACCCACTGGGGCCCGTCCGGGACGGCGGACGGCTGGAGCGGAAAGGGGATGGCGGTCTTCGGCCTTCCGGGGTTCCTGCTCCTATTGCAGGTTGTGTGCCTTATAGCCACGATGTTGGACCCCAAGAACAAGGACCAGACGGATAAGGTCTTCAACATCGTCATCTTCATCGTCCCCGGCGTATCGGTGGTGGCCATGGGCCTTGTCTACGCCGCCGCTCTTGGCTTCGAGGTCCACGTGGTGAACTGGGTGATGGCCGCCGTCTCGGCGCTGGTCATCGCGCTGGGGAATTACCTCCCAAAGTGCAAGCCCAACTACACCATCGGCATCAAGGTCCCCTGGACGTTGGAGAGCGGCGAGAACTGGACCGCCACCCACCGTCTGGCGGGGAAGATCTGGGTGGCCGGAGGATTTGTGATGCTGGCCGCGTCCTTCGCCCCCGGGGAGGCCCCCATTTTGATCATCATAGTCTCGGCGGCGCTGATGGGGTTCATACCGGTTTTGTATTCTTACCTCTACTATAAAAAACACAATTCCAAATGAACCGCTCCCGGGGGCATGGCCCCCGGGATTTTTTCGCGGAAAATGATTTTTCCATCTATCATTTTGCGTCGTAATTTGATACAATGGGGGCATAGATGGGAGGCGCGGAACATGACGCCCGAAGTTTTTGAAAAGCTGAACGACTATATGCTCTCGCAGATGGAGGACGCCGCCCACGACAGGGAGCACATCTACCGGGTCCTCTATAACGCCCTGGACATCGCCTCTTGTGAGGAGGGCGTGGACACCGACGTACTCATCGCCGCGTGCCTCCTCCACGACGTGGGCAGGCGCGAGCAGTTCGCCGACCCCAAGGTTTGCCACGCCCGGGTGGGAGCGGAGAAGGCGTATCGGTTTTTGGTGGAAAGCGGCTTTTCGGAGGATTTCGCCGCCAGGGTCCGGGACGCCGTCCGCACCCACCGCTTTCGTGCAAACGACCCGCCGGAGAGCCTGGAGGCGAAGATCCTCTTTGACGCAGACAAGCTGGACGCCGCCGGGACCATGGGCATCGCCCGGACCCTCAATTACAAGGGCCAGGTGGGGGACGCCCTCTACGAGCTGGGACCCGACGGCATCCCCTCCGACGGGGCGGGGGACAGCAAAAACACCTTTTTCAATGAGTACACCATCAAGCTCCGCCGGCTCTATGACCGCTTTTACACAAAAAGGGGCCGGGAGCTGGCGGAGGAGCGAATGGCCTCGGCGGAGGCGTTCTACGAGGCGCTTTTGTCCGAGTCCCGCCGCCCGTATCTTGCGGGGAAGAGGCTTTTGGAGGATATTCTCCATGACGAATGAGGAGATCATGCGTATCGCCCTGCGCCAATCCGCCATAGACTGCGCCTGTGAGCCCGGGGACTTTCTGAGAGTCGGCCACACGCTGACCCGCTCCCGGCCCCACCCGGAGGCCCGGCGGTATCTGGAGCTTCCGCATGTGGCGAACTTTGCAAGCTACGGCAACGGCGTCGTCGCCACGGCGGGGGAGAGGTATATGGACGCGGCGGAGCGGTGCCTTCAGCGGTTTTCCCGCGAGGACGGGGCGTTCAGGCTCTTTGAGACGCCGGGACTGCACGAGGTGGACGAGATTTTCGCACCCCTGGGAGGAAAGTCCCGTTTTATGGCGGAGTATTTCCTGCCGGATTTAGATCTTTTGAAGCCAAGAAAGTGCCCTTATGAGACGAGAATTTTGACAAATAAGGACTTTGCCGCCCTCTACACCCCGGCGTGGCACAATGCCCTGTGCGAGCAGCGCCGGGAGCTGGACGTTTTGGGTGTGGGAGCTTACGATAACGGCGCTTTGGTGGGTCTTGCCGGGTGCTCAGCCGACTGCGGGACCATGTGGCAGATCGGCATTGACGTTTTGCCGGAATACCGCCGCCGGGGCATCGCCTCGGCGCTGGTGACGGCTTTGGCGCTGGAGATCGTGGGGCGCGGAAAGGTGCCCTTCTACTGCGCCGCATGGTCCAATCTGCGCTCCGTCCGCACGGCCATAAGCGCCGGTTTTCGGCCCGCCTGGGTGGAGCTGACGGTCAAATAAAGCCTTTGGGGGAGAGAGAAATGAAACGCATCTTACTCATCGCCACCGGGGGGACCATTGCGTCCCGGGAGACCGGGGACGGCTTAGCGCCGGGAATCTCGGCGGAGGGGCTTTTGGAGCTCGTTCCGGGGATCGAGGGGAAGGTCCGGGTGGAGTGCGCGGAGCTTTTGAGCCTCGACAGCACCAACATGACCCCGGAGCACTGGCTGATGATCGCCGGGTGCATACGGAAGAATTATGGTAACTACGACGGCTTTGTCATCACCCACGGCACGGACACCCTGGCCTATACGGCGGCGGCGCTGAGCTATCTTGTGAAGGGCAGCCCCAAGCCCATCGTCCTCACCGGCGCGCAAAAGCCCATTTGCTTTGACTCCACGGACTCCAAGGAGAATTTGCGGGACGCATTCTTATGCGCGGCGTCGGACATGCCGGGGGTGTCCATTGTCTTCGACCACAAGGTGATCTTGGGCACCCGGGCGAAAAAGACCCGGTCCAAGAGCTTTTCCGCCTTTGAGAGCATCAACTACCCGGACCTCGGCGTCATCCGGGACGGGGAGCTTTTGCGGTTCATCCGGCAAAGCTGCGGCGAGGAACCGGAGTTTTCGGAGGCCCTCAACACCCACGTGGCCCTTTTAAAGCTCATCCCCGGCACGGGCAGGGAGATATTGGATTTCCTCTTTGAGCGCAACGACGCCGTGGTCATTGAGAGCTTCGGCGTTGGGGGCCTTCCCGAGTCCGGCGGCTTTTACGAGTGCGTGGGGGAGTGGCTCCGCCGGGGCCGTATCGCCGTCCTCACCACCCAGGTGGAGAACGAGGGCTCGGACCTTGGCGTCTACCACGTGGGCCACAGGCTCAAGGAGGAGCTTGGCGTCCTGGAGGCCTACGACATGACCACCGAGGCGGTGCTTGCCAAGCTCATGTGGATCATGGCAAAGACAAAAAACGCCCCGGAGGTGGAAAAGCTCTTCTACACCCCCGTGGCTATGGATATGTTCCCGAGGTGAGGAGGGATTTTGACGGACAGGACAGAATGGGCGGAGCTTACGAACCTCTGCCTTATTGAGCGGGGGCGGGAAATACTGCTCCAGGAGCGCGTCGCCGAGGACTGGCGGGGCTGGGCTCTGCCCGGGGGACACGTGGAGCCGGGGGAGTCCGTGGTACAGTCCGTCATACGCGAGATAAGGGAGGAGACGGGCCTTGAAATCCGCGACCCGCGCCTTGTGGGAATAAAGCAGTTCCCTAAAGACGGCGGGCGGTACATCGTGTTCCTCTTTCGCGCCCAAAATTTTGATGGAGAGCTCCGGGACTCAGAGGAGGGCCGGGTCGCCTGGTTTACAAGGGAGGATCTTCAAAAGCTCAGTACCGTTGACGATCTTGCCGAGCTCATCCGCGTCATGGACGATGAGAATTTGAGCGAATTTCAGTACGTCGTCGAGGACGGCCACTGGAATATAGAAATAAGGTGACGGCCACAGGTCTGGCCGCCACCTTATAGAGAAGCTTCATTTCGTGCCGCCCGGAGCGATGAGGATGACCTCGCCTGTCGCGGTATTGTACCCCACGGTGACCTTTTTGCGGTAAAAGTCCTCATAGCGCGGGCGTTTCCAATGTGTGCAGTAGATGGGCTTTGTCCG